>JBJSYW010000311.1:0-24637 GCA_046089985.1 Chloroflexota bacterium | reverse complement strand
CTGCGCCATCCACCGCAAACCGGGTCTGGCGGCCGTCGCATACCAGGCTGTATTCGTGCCACTCGCTCGGGTCAACCGGCAGGGCCGCCGCCTGCTGGCGCACAAACGGGCGCGCCAGCCGCCGCAGCAGGCGCGCAGCCGGCGGCCACAGCAGCAGCGGCAGCGCCGGCGCGCCCGCCAGAACCCAGGCCGCCGGCCAGGGCGGCGAGCGGAAAACCCCCGCCAGCGCCCCGCTGCCCGGCAGCCGGTCATCGATCGCCAGGTGGTTTTCCGGCGAGGCGAAGAAGAACCAGGCGGCGTTGGGCAGCGCCGGCAGGCGCAGCTGCCCGCCGCTTAACCGGCCCATGCTGAACGGATCATTCCACAGCCCCATGCCCCACGTGCCCGGCAGCTGCGCCGCCGCTGCCCGGGCGCTCAACGCCAGCCGGAAGGGCGCCTGCCAGGCGAAGCGCCCGCGCGGCAGCCCGCTGTAATCATCGATTTGCGCCACCCGGTAGCTCCCCGCCGGTCCAGCCGGGATGCTCAGGCGCAGCCCGCCGTCCGGGAGGCGCTCGATCGTTGATCCGTCTGTTTTACACTCCTGATACTCATTCATAAATCAAGTATAATCTGGCTTGAGGAGTTCCAATGGAGATTGTCTGGTATGGATTGTCCTGTTTCCGGCTCACCGAGCGCGGCATGGCCAGTGTGGTGACCGATCCCTATGATCACTCGGCGGCAGGCTTTGAAGCGCTCAAGTTAAAAGCGGATATCGTCACCGTCAGTCATGATGCTCCCGGCCATAATAACGCCGCGGCCGTCAAAGGCAAGAGCCATGTCATCACCGGCCCGGGCGAATTCGAGATCGGCGGGGTGTTTATCACCGGCGTGCAAACCAACGGCGCCGCACAACGCTCTGCCAACGAGCCGCGCAACACCCTGTATCACTTCGATTATGATGGCGTCAACGTGGTTCACCTGGGCGACCTGCGCCGCGTTCCCACCCAATCCGAGGTGGAGGCGCTGGGCGCCGTGAACATCGCGCTGGTGCCGGTGGGTGGGGGCGGGGGGCTGACCCCTGCGAAGGCCATCGAGGTGATCAGCCTGCTCGAACCGGGCATCGTCATCCCGATGCATTACAGCGTGCCCGGCTGCGCCATTGATCTCAGCCCGTTGAGCAAATTCCTGAAAGAGATGGGCGTCGCCAATGTGGAGCCGCAGCCTTCGCTAAAAGTGACCGCCTCCAGCATTCCCGAAGAAACCAAGCTGGTGATCCTCAGCTGCGAGCGTTCTTGAGCGTTGAGACGGACTGTTCAGGAGTAAAACCGTGGCCGTAAAACTATTGATGACGTGGGACATTTTACCCGGCCGGGAACAGGAATATTTTGAGTTCGTGGTGCGCGATTTCATCCCCGGTGTGCAGCGCATGGGCATGGAGCCAAGCGACGCCTGGTTCACGATGTACGGCCGCCAGCCGCAGATCCTGGCTGCCATCCAGATGGGCAGCATAAATTCGCTTAATCACGTGCTGGATTCGCCGGATTGGAAAGACCTTACCCAAAAACTGCTCGATTACGTGGACAACCTGCAGTACAAGGTGGTCCAGGCGCGCAGTGGGTTTCAGATGTGACCCGTACGGCCCTGGCGGCCGTCCTGCTGGATTGGTATGCGCAGCATCGTCGAGACCTGCCGTGGCGCCGCCGGAGCGACGCCTATGCGGTCTGGGTAGCGGAGATCATGCTGCAGCAGACCCGGGTGGAGACGGTCATCCCCTATTACGAACGCTGGATGCAGCGCTTCCCCGACCTGGCCGCGCTGGCCCAGGCCTCTCAACAAGAGGTGCTGGCTGCCTGGGAAGGCCTGGGTTATTACAGCCGCGCCCGCAGCCTGCATTCCGCTGCACAGCAGGTGCAGAACGAACTGGGCGGGCAGATCCCCTCCAGCGCCGCCGCGCTCAGCCGGCTGCCGGGCATCGGCCGCTACACTGCCGGGGCGATCGCCTCGATCGCCTTTGGGCAAGACGCCGCCGCGCTGGATGGCAACCTGCGTCGGGTGCTGGCGCGCGTCTTTAACGTCACCGAGCCGGCCCGCAGCCCGGCTGGCGAGCGCCGCCTGTGGGCGCTGGCTGAGGCCAACCTGCCCGCCGGCGCAGCCGGCGACTACAACCAGGCCCTGATGGACCTGGCCTCCAGCATCTGCACCCCGCGCAAGCCGGGCTGCGCGCGCTGCCCGCTGCAGCCGCTGTGCCAGGCTTATGCCCTGGGCGTGCAGGAGCAGCGCCCGGTGCTGGAGAAAAAGCACCCTGTGCCGCATTACCTGGTGGCGGCGGCGGTTATCCGCCGGGGTGGGCTGCTGCTGCTTGCCCAGCGCCCGGCGAAGGGCCTGCTGGGCGGGCTGTGGGAGTTCCCCGGCGGCAAGCTGCAGCCGGGCGAAGATCTGCCCACCTGCCTGGCGCGCGAAATCCGCGAAGAGCTGGATGCCGGGATCGATGTGCACGCTCACCTGGGTGTGTATCGCCACGCCTACACCCATTTCAAGGTCACCCTGCATGCTTTTGAATGCACGCTGCAGCCCGGGCAAGAGCCGCGCCCGGTGCAGGCCGCCGATGTGCGCTGGGTGACCCCGCCTGAACTGACCGCCTACCCGATGGGCAAGATTGACCGCCAGATCGCCCGCAGCCTGCTGGGCGAGCCGCCGTTCCCCCAGCCTGCACCCGGCCTGCAGCCGGGGGATGACTTCACGGAGAACCCATAGATGCTGATTATTGATGCACATGAAGATATCGCCTGGAACATGGCCTCTTTTGGGCGCGATTTCACCCGCAGCGCGGCCGAAACGCGCCGGCTGGAAGCGGGCGGCAGCACCCCGGCGCGCAACGATGACGCCTTGCTGGGCTACCCCGAGTATCTCGCCGGGCGGGTGGCGGTGGTGGTGGGCAGCCTGTTCGCGGCCCCGCTCCGGCACGCTGAGGGCGAATGGGAGAAGCTGACTTATGCCGATGATCATCAGGCCCACCGGCTGTATATGGCCCAGATCGACCTGTACCACCGCCTGGCCGATGAGCACCCCGACCATTTCCGGCTGCTGCGCACCCGGCCCGAGCTGGATGCGCTGATCGCCGCCTGGCAGCAGCTGCCCGCCCCCGTGCTGCCAGCCGATGAAGAGCCGGGCGCTCCGCCCGACCGGGAGACGCTCGAACGGCGCGCCGTTCGGCGCGCCGAGGCGGCTGCGCTGCGCCGCGATGGGGCGGCGCACCCGGAAGCGCAGGCTGAGCCAGCCGGCCCGGGTGGGCCGCCGGTGGGGCTGGTGATCGGCATGGAAGGCGCCGACGCGGTGCGCCGCCCGGAAGAACTGGAACTGTGGTACGAGCGCGGCCTGCGCAGTGTTGGCCCGGCCTGGGTCGGCACGCGCTACTCGGGCGGTTCGCGCGAGCCGGGGCCGCTGACCGCCGCCGGTTTCGAACTGCTGGAGCGCATGGCGGGGCTGAACCTGGCCCTGGATGTGACCCATATGGACGAGCAGGCCGTCTTGCAGGCGCTGGATGTCTACCCCGGCACGATCCTGGCCTCGCACAGCAATGCCCTGGCGCTGCTGCGCGGCGCCACCGGCAACCGGCACCTGCCCGACCGGGTGCTGCACGGTCTGATCGAGCGGGACGCCCTGGTTTGCAGTGTCCCGTTTAATGCTTTCCTAAAAGCCGGCTGGCGCAAGGGCGACCGGAAGGACGCAGTGAGCCTCGAACGGCTGGTCGACCAGATCGATTACGTCTGCCAGGCCGCCGGCGACGCCCGGCACGCCGGCATTGGCACCGATTTCGACGGTGGGTTCGGCTGGCAGTCCACCCCGGTCGAGATCGACAGCATCGCCGACCTGCAGAAGCTGGTCCCGGCATTGGCCAAAAGAGGGTATACTGAAGCCGATATCGCCGCCATCCTGTCCGGCAACCTGCTGGACCGGCTGCGGCGTGTTTTTCCGGAGCGTCTATGAGTCAATCGACCCAAAACCGTCCCCGAATCCAACGCCTGCGCGTCGGGCTGTCGCTGGGCCTGGTGCTGTTTGGCTCGCTGCTGTATGCCTTAGGGGTGCGTCCGGCGCTGTTCGGCATGGACCGCAGCCTGGTGGTGGGCTTTGTGCAGATCGCGGTCTTCCTGATCGGGCTGGCGCTGGTGTGCCTGGGTGGCTACCTGGCGATGAACATCCTGTGGGCCGGCGAGGAGAAGACGATTGTGGCCGATATCGGCTTTCGCCTGGTCAGCACCGGCTATGTGATCGCCGCCGCTTCCGGGATGGCCGATACGCTCGGTTTTGGCAGCCAGCCGTTCCCGTCGCTGCTCTATTTCGGGCAGTGGCAGGCGATCGGTGTGATTGCCGGCGACGTGGTGATTGCGATCGGGTTCCTGATGCTGGCCCCCCGCCGGCGCGCCCGTTTGCAGGAATGATCGCTTAAGCGAACTGGAGCGAGCTGCCCCCCGGACGGCTCGCTCCAGTTCGCTTTTTAACCTACCGGGCTGTGTTTACCCGTCGATGACCGCCAGCATTTCTTCGTTGCTGGCGATCTTGTAATCTTCCAGCCCAAGTCGGCGGGCTTCGGCTTGCTCGGCTGCTTCCAGGCGCGCCACGTCATCTTTGCAGATCACCCGCCGGCCCGCCAGCGCCTGCTGCAGCCGCGCCATCACCGCCTGCGGATCGGTCGCCGGCGGTTGGCTGGGCAGGTACTGCAGCACCGCCTGGGCGCCGTTTTCGCCGTCTTTGCGGGCGATCCCCACCAGCCCGCTGCTGGCCTCGCGCGACCAGCCGGCTACGAATACGCCCTCGATCGGTTTGGCCAACTGCGGATCATACGCCTCATAGGAGTGCCCGTCAATCGGGTAGGTGGGGTGCGGGTTTTTGACGAACGCGTTCCACTGTACCGGCAGCCCAAAGGCGTCGTCCACTTTGTCGCCGATGCAGAAGACCACCGAATCAACCTCCAGCACCCGCCGCGTGCCCAGCGAAACCGCCTTCGTGTCGCTGCCGCTCATCACAAGGCGGGTGTCCTCCACCTCCAGCCCGGTCACTTCGCCGTTCTCGTTGCCCAGGATGGCGGTCGGCGAGGCCAGGAAGTCGAAGCGCAGGCGCGTGCCCGAGACCGGCGGTTCGGCCTTGTGCAGCGCGGCCAGGATGTACTCGCGCGCCGCCTGCACGTTCTGGCCCACTTCGACCATCAGCGGAGCGCAGCGCGCCAGTTCTTCATCCAGCGCAGCTACGTCCAGGTTGGCAATGATGTACTCCATTTCCTTCTTGGTGAACTTGACCTCCGCCGGCCCGCGCCGGGCCACGGCGATCACCTCGTCCACCTTCAGGTCGCGGATCGCCCAATGCGAGATGTCCATGCTGACGTTGCCCACCCCCACCACTGCTACGCGCCCCCGTACGCGGTACTGGCGCGTGCTGTAGGGCGGCAGCTTGTTGTAGTGGTAAACGATATCCTTGGCATGGTACACCCCCGCCAGGTTTTCGCCCGGCAGGCCCAGCCACTTGGTGCCCTGCGCCCCCGCCGCCACCAGCACCGCCTGGAAACCCATCGCCTGCAGGTCAGCCAGCTTCAGGTCGCCCTGCTGCCCCACGCTGACATTGCCGAAATAGTGGATCTCCGGCACAGCCAGGATCTGGCGGAACTGCTTGCGCAGCCCCTCTTTCATCTTCAATTTGTCGTAATAGATGCCATACTCCGCCAGCCCGCCGGGCTTGATATCCCGGTTGAGCAGCGCCACCTGGACCCCGTTCGCTGCCAACATCCTGGCAGCGTACATACCCGCCGGCCCGGCGCCGATCACCGCCGCCAGCCGGCCGCTCTTCCCTCCATCAGCCATTTTGCCCTCCATTGACGCGTCCTCACCCCGCCGCCCGCTATTGCGGCAGACGCGATCATTATAGTCGTGCGCCAGAAATTTCACAAGTAAAAGTGGACCAAATAAGACCAAATTAATTGCGCATTCTGGCGGGCCGGCTTGCGGAATACTTCTTGCACAGTTGCCGATGACGGTATAGAAAAATTGCAGGTTCTATGCTAAACTCAAGCTGCTTCTGTGTTGGTGGAATCTGTTTTAAGGAGACCTATCCTCCATGACCTCACCCTCCCCTGCTCCCGTTCGCCCAGCCTTTGTGCGCCCCGCTCAACCGCCGCAGCCACCACAGCCGCCGCCCGCCAGGCTGCCGCGCCTGATCTGGCAGGGGCGCTTCCTGCCCGCCTTCTGGACCATCGCCAGTGCGCTCTCGCTGGTGGTGAACGTGATCCTGGTGATCATCGTTGTGATCCTGCTCAGCCAGCTGTTCCAGATCAAAAATCTGCTCGGCGACCAGCTGATCGGCGGGCTGTACAGCAATTTCGTCAAGATGGACGAAGCCCACATCCGCACCAACATTGTGGTCAAAGACACCATCCTGGTTAAAGACACCATCCCGGTGGTGTTTGACCTGCCGCTGAAGACCGACACCACCGTGGTGCTGACCAAGGACGCCTACCTGTCGCGCGGTAAGGTGATGCTGAACGGGGCTTGGGTGACCACGGATATCATCCTGAATAAGGGCACGCCGCTGAATATCTACCTGGATATGGTGGTGCCGGTTAACCAGACCCTGCCGATCGAGCTGAAGGTGCCGGTGGAACTGAACGTGCCGGTCGATATCCCGTTGAACCAGACCGAGCTGCACGAACCGTTTGTCGGCCTGCGCGGGGTGGTGGAGCCGTATAAGAACCTGCTGGACTCGCTGCCCGGTTCCTGGAAGGCGCTTTGCCCGGCCTGGCTGTGTAGAAAACCCTGATACAATCAAGGGATGAGTGAACTCGCATCCCCTCTCCCGCACGGCGTCACGCGAGTGACGCTGTCCAACGGTTTATTGGTGCTGTTAAAAGAGATCCATACCGCGCCGATCATCAGTCACTGGGTCTGGTACCGGGTTGGCTCGCGCAACGAGCGCCCGGGGCAGACGGGCATCTCACACTGGGTTGAGCACATGCAGTTCAAGGGCACCCCGCAGTTCCCCGCCGGCGTGCTCGACCGGGCCATATCACGTCTGGGCGGCTTCTGGAATGCCTTTACCTACCTGGACTGGACTACCTACCTGGAAACCCTGCCGGCCGAGCACATCGACCTGGCGCTGCGCCTGGAGGCGGACCGCATGGCGGGCAGCCTGTTCAACCCGGGCGAAGTCGACTCGGAACGCAGCGTGATCATCTCCGAGCGCCAGGGCAGTGAAAACGAGCCCACCTTCCGCCTGACCGAAGAGGTCCAGGCGGCGGCTTTTCGCGTCCACAGCTATCACCACGAGATTATCGGCGACCTGGCCGATCTGCAGTCGATCACACGCGACGAACTGTACCAGCACTACCGCACCTATTACGCCCCCAACAACGCCGTGCTGGCGCTGGCCGGCGATTTTGATACCCCATCCATGCTGGAGCGCATCCGCCAACTGTACGAGCCGATCGCGGCGGCGGCGCTGCCGCAGCTGCGCCTCCGCCATGAGCCGCCGCAGCCGGGCGAGCGGCGGGTGACCGTCGAAGGCGCGGAAGATATCACCTTCCTGCAGGTCGCATACCACGCCCCGGCCGCCGCCGACCCGGATTTCATCCCCATGCTGGCGTTGGACAGTCTGCTGTGCGGGCCGGCCAACCTGAATATGTTCAGCGAAGGGCTGTCGAATAAGACCTCGCGCCTGTACAAAGCCCTGGTGGAGAGCGGCATGGTGGTCAGCCTGAGCGGTGGGATGAATGCCACTATCGACCCCTACCTGTACAGCATTGACGTCACCTTGCGCCCCGACCGCCAGGCGGGCGAAGTGCTCGATGCGTTGGACGGCGAGATCGCTCGCCTGCAGGATGAACTGCTGGACCCGGCCGAACTGTCGCGGGCGGTCAAGCAGGCGCGGGCGCTGTTTGCATATGGCTCCGAGCGTATCACCAACCAGGCCTTCTGGCTGGGCTTCTCTGAGATGTTTGCCGGCTATGACTGGTACCTGACCTACCTGGACCACCTGGCGCAGGTGACGCCGCTGGATGTGCAGCGCGTGGCGCGCGCCTACCTGCGACCGGGCAACCGGGTGGTGGGGGTCTACCGGCCGGCGGGCCAGGCGGCCGAAGATACGGCGGCCGAGGATACGGCGGCCGAAGATACGGCGGCCGAAGATACGGTGCTAGACGGCCCGCAGGATGACGCCGGCCTGCTGGACGAAGATCCGTTTGCCGAAAACGAATGGATCGAGGGGGATATCAATGCCGGATAAATTGCACCTTATGGGGCCGCAGGACATCCTGCGCCGCGAACTGCCCAATGGCATCGTCGTGCTGGCCCGCCAGGCGGCCGAGTCGCCCTCGGTGGCGATCAGCGGCTACCTGCAGGCCGGGTCGCTGTATGATCCGGATGAAAAACTCGGGCTGGCGTCCTTTACCGCCGCGGCGCTGATGCGCGGCTCCGAGCGGCGCACCTTCCAGGAAACGTACAACCTGCTCGAGTCGGCCGGGGCCAGCCTGGGGCTGGGCGGCGGGACGCATTCGGTCAGCTTTTACGGCAAGTCGCTGGCCGAAGACCTGGGCCTGGTGTTGGAACTGCTGGCCGACGCGCTGCGCCGCCCGGTCTTTCCGGAAGCGTACGTCGAGCGGCTGCGCGCCCAACTCCTGACCGGCTTGTCGATCCGCGCCCAGGACACCGCCGATGTGGCCGGGCTGATGCTGGACGAGATGCTTTACCCCGGTCACCTCTACCGCCGCCCCAGCGACGGTTACCCGCAGACGGTTGCCCCACTGGCGCGCGCCGACCTGGAAGATTTTCATCGCCGGGTCTACGGGCCGCGCGGCATGGCGCTGGCGATCACCGGCGCGGTGGATCCGCAGCAGGCCGTCGACCTGGCGGCGCACTACCTGGGCGATTGGCGCAACCCGCTCCAGCCGGCGCAGGTCGAGGTGGGGCCGGCCCCGCGCCTGGAGCGCACAATCACTCGCCGGGCGGTGCTGCCCGGCAAGGCGCAGTCCGACATCGTCCTGGGAACGACCGGCCCGGCGCGCCGAGATGCGGACTACCTGCCGGCGTTGATCGGCAACAACATCCTGGGCGTGTTCGGCATGATGGGGCGCATCGGCAGCGTTGTGCGCGAGCAGGCCGGCCTGGCCTACTCGATCTCCAGCAGTTTGAACGGCGCGTTGGGGCCGGGCCCGTGGGAGATCTCCGCCGGGACCGATCCGCAGAACGTCGAGCGGGCGGTGGCGTTGATTTTTGAAGAAGTGCAGCGCTTTATCAGCCAGCCGGTCTCCGCCGAAGAGCTGGCCGATACCCAGGCCAACTACATCGGCCGCCTGCCGCTGTCGTTTGAGTCGAACGCTGGGGTGGCTGGGGCGCTGGTCTCGCTGGAGCGCTACGGCCTGCCGTTGGACTACTACCAGCGCTATCCTGCCCTGGTGCAGGCAGTGACGGCTGAGGCGGTGCTGGAAGCAGCCCGCCACTACCTGGACCCGCAGCGCCTGGCGGTAGCGATCGCCGGGCCGTAGGAGCATGGCGTGATGCGGCTGGCGACCGGGATCGACCTGATCGAGATCGAGCGCGTCCGGGCGGCGATCGAACGCCACGGCGAGCGCTTTTTGCAGCGTGTGTATACCCCGGGCGAGCTGGCTGACTGCGCCGGCAGTCCGGCCTCTTTGGCGGCGCGTTTCGCCGCCAAAGAGGCGGCCGCCAAGGCGCTCGGCTGCGGCATTGGTCAGGTGGCCTGGCGTGAGATCGAGGTGCGGCGCGGGCCGCAGGGCCGGCCGCAGCTGGCCCTGCACGGGTCGGCAGCCGGCCTGGCTGCCGACCTGGGACTGCTGGAGTGGTCGCTCAGCCTGACGCATACCGCCGGGCTGGCGGGGGCGGTAGTGGTGGCCGCGGGGGGAACTGGAGGGCAGTAGGGAGATGTGCTGAACTGGTGAGCGGGTGGGTGTTTTTTGGTATTCCCTGAGGAGGTAACCCATGATCAAGCGATGGTTGGTGAAGATCCTGGCGGTTGTGCTGGCGTTGGCGATCGTGCTTGGCGCGGCCGGGGTCTGGACTGTGCGGCGTTCGTTCCCGCAGGTCTCCGGACAGGCGCGGTTGGAAGGGCTGCAAGGCCCGGTGGAGGTCTACCGCGATGCTTACGGCGTGCCGCATATTTACGCCGCCAGCGAACACGATCTGTTTATGGCCCAGGGCTACGTCCACGCCCAGGACCGCTTCTGGCAAATGGACTTCTGGCGTCATATCGGCTCCGGCCGGCTGTCCGAGATGTTCGGCGCGGGCCAGGTTGAGACGGATACCTTCCTGCGCACGCTGGGCTGGCGGCGGGTGGCCGAGCAAGAACTGGCTGCCCTGGACCCGCAGAGCCGGGAGATCCTCGACGCCTACAGCCAGGGGATTAATGCCTACCTGGCCGAACGCCGCGGCAGTGCCCTGAGCCTGGAATATGCCGTACTGGGCCTGATGAACCGCGGCTACCAGCCGGAGCCGTGGCAGCCGGTGCACAGCCTCACCTGGGCCAAGGCGATGGCCTGGGACTTGCGCGGCAACATGGATGAAGAGATCGAGCGCGCCCACCTGCTGAAGACGCTCTCCCTCGACCAGGTGAGCGAACTGCTGCCGGGCTACCCGGCCGACCACCCGGTGATTGTGCCGGGTGATGCGGCCTCCGGCGCCGCGCTGCGCCCGGCGCAGCCCGCCGGGTATAACCCGGCCGCATTGGCAGGGCTGCAGCAGGCCGGCCGGCGCGCTGCCGGGCTGGCGGCCTTGCTCGGCCCGTTTGGTTCAGGCATCGGGTCGAACAGTTGGGTCATCTCGGGGCAGCGCACCGCCACCGGCAGCCCGCTGCTGGCTAACGATCCGCACCTGGGGATCCAGATGCCCTCCATCTGGTACCAGATAGGGCTGCACTGCCGCCCGCAAGGGCCGGGCTGCCGCTTCGATGCGGCCGGTTTCTCGTTCGCCGGCGTGCCGGGGGTGGTCATCGGCCATAACCAGCGCATTGGCTGGGGCTTTACCAATGTCGGCCCGGACGTGCAGGACCTGTACATTGAGAAAATCAACCCCCAGAACCCCAACCAGTATGAAGTGGACGGCGCCTGGCAGGAGATGACCCTGGTGCAGGAGACGATCCAGGTAGCCGGCGGCGATCCGGTGCCGGTGACGGTGCGCTATACCCGGCACGGTCCGCTGATCTCCGAATCATACGGCGACCTGGAAGGCTTTGCCGAAAACACCGGCGGGGTGGATGTGCCGGCCCAGTATGCGGTTGCCCTGCGCTGGACGGCCCTGGAGCCTTCGCATACCTTCCCGGCCATCTGGAAGCTCGACCTGGCCGAGAACTGGCAGCAGTTCCGCGAGGCCGCCGCCCTGTTCGATGTGCCGTCGCAAAACCTGGTCTATGCCGATCTGGACGGCAATATCGGTTACCAAACCCCCGGCAAAATCCCCCAGCGCAAGAGCGGCGATGGGATGCTGCCGGTTCCGGGTTGGACCTCGGACCATGAATGGACCGGCTATATCCCCTTCGAAGAGCTGCCCCGCGCCTTTAACCCGCCCCAGGGCTACATCGTCACCGCCAATAACGCCGTGGTCGGCCAGGAGTACCCCTACCTGCTGTCCACCAGTTGGGACTATGGCTACCGGGCGGCGCGCATCGTGGAACTGATCGAGAGCGCCGCCGACCCGCTGAGCGTAGCCGATATGCAGCGCATCCAGGGCGATGACAAAGACCTGAGCGCCGATTTTCTGCTGCCGCCGCTGCTGGCGCTGCCGCTGGACGACCCCCGGCTGCAAGCCGCCCGCGAAATCCTGCGCGGCTGGGACGGGCAGATGCACATGGACTCGGCCCCAGCTGCGCTGTACGCCGCCTTCTGGCGTCACCTGCTGGCGATCACCTTCAACGACGACCTGCCTGAAGACCAATGGCCGGAGGGCGGCAGTCGCTGGTTAGAAGTGGTGCGCGGGTTGGTCAATCGGCCCGACAGCCCCTGGTGGGACGAGCAAGCTACCCCGGCCCGCGAAACCCTGCCGGATGTCTTCCGGGCCGCCTTGCAGGCGGCGGTTGGGGAGCTGGAGCAGCTGCAGGGCAAGAACCCGGCCGGTTGGCGCTGGGGAGAACTGCATACCGCGACCTTCGAGAACGCCACCCTGGGCCAATCCGGCATTGGGCCAATCGAAGCGCTGTTCAACCGCGGCCCATTCCCCGCCGCCGGCGGGCAGGGCATCGTCAACGCCACCGGTTGGAGCACGCAGGCCCCGTATGCGGTGGACTGGCTGCCTTCGATGCGCATGCTGCTGGATTTCAGCGACCTGACCCGTTCGCTGGCGGTGCATACCACCGGCCAGTCGGGGCACGCCTATCACCCCCACTATATCGACATGGCAGACCGCTGGCGCTTGATCCAGTACAACCCAATGCTGTGGAGCGATGCACAGGTGATGGAGGCCCCGGCGGCCCTGCTGCGCCTGGAGCCTTAAGCCCCGGCGGCGCGACGGTCGCGGCCTATCTACATAAAAAACAGCGGCGCAGAGCCCCCATCGGGCGCTGCGCCGCTGTGGGCGGGTTTTGCCGGTTTCAGGCGCGGGCCTGGGCGCTCTCCCGGCGGCCTTTGATGAACTCATAGACCATTGGCAGCACCGAGATCAGGATGATGGCGATCACCACGAAGCTGAAGTTGTCTTTGACGAACTGCAGATTGCCGAAGAAATAGCCGCCCCACATAAACAGCGACACCCACAGGAACCCACCCACGAAGTTGTAGGTGATGAAGTGCCCGTAGGTCATCTCGCCCACCCCGGCTACAAACGGGGCGAAGGTGCGCACGATCGGCACAAAGCGCGCCAGTACGATAGTTTTGCCGCCGTGCTTCTCGTAGAAGGCGTGCGTGCGATCCAGGTACTCTTTTTTCAAGAAGCGAATCTCGCCGCTGAAGGCGCGCGGGCCGATGGCGTGCCCGATCCAGTAGTTGGCGGTATCACCCAACACGGCTGCGGTTAGCAGCAGCGCGTACAGCACCCAGATATTCAGCGGCGGGTCTTGCCCGGCCTGGGCCAGCGCCGGCGAGGCGAAGGTGCCGGCTGCAAACAGCAGCGAATCGCCGGGTAGGAAAGGCGTGACCACCAACCCGGTTTCCATGAAGATCACCAAGAACAGCAGACCGTAGGTCCAGGCGCCGTACTGGCTGATGATCACGCTCAGGTGCTCATCCAGGTGCAGGAACAGGTCGATCAAATACTTTAACAATTCCATTGGGTTAACTCCTCGTATCGGGGCCGGGCTGGTTTTCGCTGCCCGGGAAGATTTCCGCTTCGCCGGCTGCTGCCGGGATTGTACCATTGGATGCGCTGCGCTGCTTGAACTGCCGGTTCAGCCGGCGGTTAACCGCCACCAGGATGAACAGGGCCAGGAAGGCCAGCGCCATCAGCCCGCCGGCGGTCAGCATCGCCAGCGGCGAGTTTTCCGCCGCGGCGGCCGGCCCCAGCTCGATGCTCTGCTGCAGGCTCTGGAAGGCGGTATACAGCGTCAGCCCGTTCCACAGCCCGTGCAGCCCTACCGCGGCCAGGTAGACCAGGCCCAGGCGCAGATATCGGCGCTCGCGCCAGGCGCTAACCAGCGCCCAACCCATCAGCGCCGTGTTCAAGATGTGGATGGCGCTGGTGCCGATGCGCGCCAGCATCAGCGACGCCCACTGCTCCCCGCCGCTGGTCAGCAGCAGGCTTTCCATAAAGGCATACCCGGCCCCGCTGACCGCCCCGGCGGCGAACCCGGCTGCGGGGGTCAGCCGGCGCCCGGCCAGCAGCCATACCCCGATCGGTTTGAGCGCTTCTTCGATCAGCGGCACCAGCACCGCCCCGAAGGCGATCACCGCCAGCATCACGCTCGGGCTGGACAGGTACGGGCCGAACATCTCGACCAGCGCTTCGGGGTCCGGGGTGGAGCCCTGCAGCTGTTCCGCCAGCTGGGTCAGCGCGCTGACCAGCGCCGGCTGGGTCGAAATATACACCGCGGCCAGCACGACCATCCCCAGCGCGGCGGCGATCTCGACGATCGAGATCAGGAACGGGCCAAACAGCATCCCGCTGGTGAAGACCCCCCAGAAGCGCTGGTCCTTGCCCAGCGGCAGCCCGTGGATACCCAGAAACAGCATCCAGGCGATCGGGATGCCGACCGTCAGCACGTGCACCGGCGGCAGGGCCAGCCAGGCTGCCATCGGGGCCTGGGAGATCAGGTGGCCCAGCCCCAGCAGCAGCGGGAAGAGCGCCGGCCAGGTCCATGGGCGCAGCCGGCGCAGCGCAGCCAGCCCGCTTGGGGCCGGGCGGCCCAGCAGGTCGACCAGGCTGTAGTAGACCGCCGGCAGCAGGAACAGCACGCCGGCGCCCAGCCCGGCGGCGGTGAGCGCCATCGAGAGCGTATCGCTGCCCGGGCCCTGCATGATCAGGGTGATCAGCATCAGCGCTGTCAGAAGCAGCGCCAGGCCCAGGATCAAGACCAGCGCCAGGCCGCTCAGGCCAAGCTGCAGCGCCGATCCCAGGCGCAGCGGGCGCGGTGCGCCCGGCGCAGGTGTGGAAGGAGTGGGGAAGGTTTCCAAGGCTGCTTCTTTGCGCTATTTCTCGACGATGGTGATCGTCAGGATGCGGTCGCCCGGGGGCGCGTCGGGGGTTTTGCTGGGGTCGCGCGGGGTGATCTGGCACAGCACGTCGATGCCTTCGATCACCTGCCCGAAGATCGTGTAGCCGCCGTCGAGGTGTGGGGCAGGCGCATAGGTGATGAAGAACTGGCTGCCGTTCGAGCCGGGACCGGCGTTTGCCATACCCAGCACGCCCGGGCCGTCGAAGCGCAGGTCGCTGATTTCATTGTCGAAGGCGTAGCCGGGGCCGCCAAAGCCGGTGCCGGTGGGGTCGCCGGTCTGGGCCATAAAACCGGGCAGCACGCGGTGGAAGGTCACCCCGTCATACCAGCCCTGGCGGGCCAGGAAGACGAAGTTGTTGACCGCCAGCGGGGCCTTATCGGCGTACAGTTCGAGGGTGATCTTACCCTTTTCGGTCTCGATTACCGCCAGGTACTGCCTGGTGGGGTCGATGGTCAGCGGCGGGCACTCCTCGAACTGGCGCCCGGTCAGCTTCATCAGCGCAATGGTGGCGTCCAGATCGGCGTACGACAGCTGCCCGTTGTAGGCTTCGCCGTTAATTAGCAGGTAGGGCGTGCCGGGCATGAAGGCGGCGTTGGTCTCCCAGGCGCTCTGGATCTGCCTGGCGATCGCCGGGTCGTTCAGGTCTTTGGTGAACTGCGCTGCGTCCAGCCCCAGTTCTTCCACCTGCTGCGCCAGCCAGCCGCTGAACTGCTCCTGGGTCATGCCCACCCACTCATCCCGGCGGGCGAACAACCGGTCGTGCATCTCCCAGAAGGAGTCCTGCCGCCCGGCGGCTTCGGCTGCCTGGGCCGAGATGGCGGCTTTGTCATGGATGCTGGTCAGCGGGAAGTGGCGGTAGACCACCTGCAGGTCGTCTGGGTATTTTTCTGCCAGGCGTTCCAGCACCGGGGCGATGAAGGCGCACCCCGGGCATTGGAAATCGCTGTAGTCAATGATCGTGACCGAGGGGCTCTTTGCCCCACGGATCCAATCCCGTTCGCTCACTGGAGCGATCAGCGCGCTGGAGGCGGCGGTGGGGGTGGGCTGTTTGCTGACCACGGTGCAGCCCGGCTCGCGCTCGCTGGATTGGGGCTGGCTGACCGGCGGGCGAGCCGGCGTGGCGGTTGGCAGGCTCGCCGGCTGCGCCGGTTGATTGGTCATGCAGCCCGCCAGCAGCAGCGCCGCGGCCAGAAATACGAGCCATTTTTTCATCACATCTGCCTCCGTTGCTTGCTCGGGGTGGTTTATTGCACGGCCTGCTGGAGCTGCTCAAAGCTGTCCATCCAGGCGATGGTTTGCAGAAACGCCTGCAGCGAGCTGGATTGAGCGCGCAGCTTGCGCACCGCTGCGCCCACCGGGTCTTCACCGGCGGCGCTCAACGGCTCATCGGCGTACGCGCCGTGGAAGGCGAAATACGCCTGGTTCAGCTTGCGGATCTGGTAGCCCTGCTCCCAGAAAACCTGCCGCCGCTGCTCCATGTAGGCTTCGGCCTCTTCAATCTTGCCCTCCGCCAGCAGCGCGTCGACCGTCACGCGCGTGGTGTGCATCTCTTTGTTGAAAGAGAACTCCGGCGGCTGCTGCGGCTCTCTGGGGGCCGGGCTGGACTGCTGCGGTTCTTTCGGGGGCAGCAGTTCGGGATAATACCGTTCGATCAGCAAACGCCCCATCTCGATCCCCGCGATCGAGGCGGTGGTTTCATTCATGATCCGCAGCTGGTCGGAGGTCATGTAATTCCAGCCCAGCGGGCGCATGTCCAGGTAGTTGTGGATCCACTCATGCGCTACCACCTCGCTCAGCCAGTTCAGGTTGGAGGTCTGCGCCACCATGGTCGGGTAAACCCCGATCCCGCCCACCGGCTCCACCAGCGACGAGACATTCAGGGACTTGTCCACCTGCGCTTCCAGCGCAACCTGCTGGTCGATGCTCACGTCTGGCAGCAGCGAGATATGCCCCTCGCGGCGGATCACATCACGCTGGCTGATGATCAGCGCCAGCGGCAGCGGTGTGCTGTGGTACAGCACCGGCGGCAGCGTCTGCCCGGCGGCGGTCAGGCCCAGTTCCGCGGCGATGGCGTTGGTTTGCTGCTGCAGCGTGCCCTCGGCTACCGGCGCGACTTTGTCGCGCATGGCGTACAGCGTCTGTAATTCTCGGCGCAGTTCTTCTGACTCACGCTCCGGGTCTTTGACCTCCGGGTTGGCGTACACCGAGCGCAGCTCATACTCACTGCGCTGGATCTGCAGCACCAGCTGCATGTACTGTCGCACGATCGTGTGGCGTTCTTCGGCGGTCAGGTAGTTGTGCGCGCCCAGGGCGGTCTCGAGGAATTTCAAGCGCAGCGCGCCCAACATCCAGCCGGTGTAGTCGAACTCGATCGAGCGGGTATACGCATGGGCACGGCCTTCGGCGGTTGTGGCGGGGCTTTTGACGCTGCTCTGCAAAGCGAGCAGGGCGGTCGCCAGCACGAGGATCAACAACGCCCCCCGGCGTACCCTGGGCAGCCAGCGCTGCCAGGAACGTGCAGCGAACATCTCCATAGAATTTGGATTGTACCATAACCCCATTCGACCGTCCGCGTGCTATAATTTGCGCGCGGATAGGATTGTGCATGAATTTTCTCATCACTGGTGCGGCAGGCTTTTTAGGTTCTCATCTGGCCAATCACCTGGTGCGCGAAGGCCACCAGGTACGCGGGCTGGATGATCTTTCGGCAGGGGATCCGGAAAACCTCTCGCCGCACGTATTGTTCACCCGCGGCGATGTCAATGACCGCCCCAAGCTGTGGACGCTGCTGCAGGATGTGGACTGCGTCTACCACCTGGCGGCGCGTGTCTCGGTGCCCGAGTCGGTGCTGTACCCGCGCGAGTACAATGCAGTCAACGTCGGCGGCACGGTCAGCCTGATGGAAGCGATGCGCGATGTGGGGGTGCGGCGGGTGGTGTTCATTTCTTCCGGTGCAGTCTATGGCGACCGCGGCGAGCAGCCGCTGCGCGAGACTTCCGCCCCCAACCCGCGCTCGCCCTATGCCGTTTCCAAGCTGGCGGCGGAGTATTATGTGCGCACCATTGGCGACCTGTGGGGCATTGAATCAGTGGCGCTGCGCGTCTTCAATGCCTACGGGCCGGGGCAGCACCTGCCGCCCTCCCACCCGCCGGTCATCCCGCACTACCTGCGCCAGGCGCTGCGCGGCGGCACCCTGGTGATGCACGGCGATGGCGCGCAGACGCGTGATTATGTGTATGTGGATGACGCGATCTCGGCGATGATCTCGGCTGCCACCGCCCCTGGCATCAACCACCTGGTTATCAACATCGGCAGCGGCAGCGAAACGGCCATCATCGACCTGGTGCGCCAGATCATGGACGTTACCGGGGTGAAGGTCGAAACGATCATCAACCCGCGCAATGATCCCGGCGTCTCGCGCATGTGCGCCGACCTGGGCCTGGCGCGCGAGAAGCTGGGCTATGCCCCGCGCATCAGCCTGGAGAACGGGCTGCGCCTGACCCTGGAGCGCGACTCGCGCTTCAAACGCACCCGCAGTTGATCTGGCTCCCGAATAGTTGCCAAGGAAGGAATAACCAATGTCCGTAACCGCAGTAGTCGGCATGCAGTGGGGGGATGAAGCCAAAGGAAAGCTGGTGGACCTGCTTTCTCCGACCGCCGACCTGGTGGCGCGCTTCAACGGCGGCGATAACGCCGGCCATACCGTGGTCAACCAGTTCGGCACCTTCAAGCTGCGCCTGATGCCGAACGGCTTCACCAACCCGAAGTCGATCTGCGCCATTGGGCCGGGCGTTGTGCTGAACCTGGCGACGCTGATGAAAGAGATCCAGACCCTGCACGAGGCCGGGATCGATATCCACGAACGGCTGTGGGTTTCGCCGCGCTGTAATGTGGTCATGCCCTACCATCCACTGGTCGAAGGGGTGTTCGAGGAAGCCAAGGGCGGGGCGCGCACCGGCACCACCCGGCGCGGCATGGGCCCGGTGTTCGCCGATAAGGCCAGCTACAATGGCATCACCCTGTACGACCTGGCTGACGAGACGCTGTTCGCCGCCAAGCTGCGCGTGCAGTTGGGGCTGAAGAACAACCTGCTGCAGGCTTATGGGGTGGAAGGGCTGGCCTTTGATGTGGTCTATGATGACCTGCTGCGGCTGTATGAACAGGTGCGCCCGATGGTGCGCGAGCCATTCGGCAAGGTGCAGGAGCTCTTGAAGGCCGGCGGCGCGATCCTGCTCGAAGGCGCGCAGGGGGCCCTGCTCGACAACACCTGGGGCACTTACCCGTTCTGCACCGCCTCTACCACCACGGTGGGCGGGGCCAGCGCCGGGTTGGGGATTGCCCCGCGCCATATCAGCAGCGTGGTGGGCGTGGCGAAGGCTTATACCACCCGGGTGGGCGGCGGACCGATGCCCACCGAGCTGGAAGACGCCGACGGGCAGGCGCTGCAGCAGGCCGGGGCCGAGTTCGGCACCGTCACCGGGCGGGCGCGGCGCTGCGGTTGGTTCGACGCCGAACTGGTGGGCTTCACCGCCCAGCTGAACGGCGCTACCGAGCTGGCGCTGACCAAGCTGGACGTGCTGGACGGCTTCGAGCGCATCCGCATCTGCACCGGTTACCGGCTGGATGAGCGCCCGCTCCATTATTGGGAGATGGACGCTCCCCAACTGCAGCGCTGCCAACCGGTCTACATCGAGGTGGACGGCTGGATGGCCCCCACCCGGGATGTGCGCCGCTTTGCCGACCTGCCCGCTCTAGCCCAGGCCTACGTGCGCAAGGTCGAAGAGCTGACCGAGACCCCGGTGCGCTGGGTGTCGGTTGGACCTGAGCGCGACGCGACCATCGAAATCTAGCCGGTTATCCGGCGCGCTGCTTGATGGGCGGCGCGAAAAAACAGGGCAGGGACCGGCGCTTTTGCCAGTCCCTGCCCTGTCTTCACCGCTGGAACTGCCGCCGGTGAACCACCCGGCGGATTGATCAGTACACCGGCTGCTCGGGATCGACCTGGGCGGCCCAGGCGTTGATGCCGCCTTGCAGGTTCTTGACCTTGCGGAACCCGGCTGCCAGCAGCAGCTCCAGTGCGCGCGCCGAGCGCGTCCCGGCCTTGCAGAAGACCACGATCTCGTCGGCGCTGTCCAGTTCGGACAGGCGCTGGGCCAGCTGGCCGAGCGGGATCAGCGCGGCGCCGTCGATGTGCGAGATCTGCAGTTCGTGCGGCTCGCGCACGTCCAGCAGTTTCAGCGAATTGTGTTTCAGGCGTTCGGCCAGTTCGGGCGCGCTGATGTCGTAGCCGCCGCCCACCGAGCCGCTGTCGTGATCGTGCCCGGGAACGCCGCAGAAGGCTTCGTAATCGATCAGCCCGGTCACTTCCGGGTGCGGGCCGCATACCTTGCAGTTTGGGTTCTTGCGCAGCTTGACGAACTCGAACGACATATCCAGCGCATTGTACAGCAGCAGCTTGCCGATCAGCGGCTCACCGATGCCCAGCAGCAGCTTGAGCGCTTCGGTGGCTTGCAGCGTCCCCACCGTGCCGGGTAGAATGCCCAGCACGCCGCCCTCGGCGCAGGAGGGCACCAGCCCGGGCGGGGGCGGCTCGGGGAACAGGCAGCGGTAGCACGGGCCGCGGCGGGCGTCGAACACGCTCACCTGCCCGTCGAAGCGGAAGATCGAGCCGTAGACGTTGGGTTTGCCGGTCAGCACGCACAGGTCGTTGGTCAGGTAGCGGGTGGGGAAGTTGTCGGTGCCGTCGATGAGCAGGTCGTATGGTTCGGCGATGCGCATGGCGTTTTCGGACGTGAACGGCTCGTTATAGATATCCACCTGGATATCCGGGTTCAGGTCGAGCATGCGAGCGCGGGCCGATTCGACCTTCAGCACGCCCAGCGTGGATGTGCCGTGGATCACCTGGCGCTGTAGATTGGACGAGTCGACCACGTCGTAATCGACCAGCCCGATGCGCCCCACCCCGGCAGCCGCCAGGTACAGCGCCACCGGCGAGCCAAGCCCGCCGGTGCCGATCACCAGCACCGCCGAGGCTTTTAGCTTGCGCTGCCCGTCCAGGCCCACCTCGGGGATCAGCAGGTGGCGCGAGTAGCGCAGGATCTCTTCACGCGAAAGCTCTGGAAGCATGACTATTTTCCGTTCCCCCCGGCGATGCTGGGGATCAGCATCAGCCTATCGGCCGGCTGGAGCGGGGTCTCCAGCCCCTGCAGGTCTTTAACGTTGTCCTCGCCGAGGAACAGGTTGACGAATGGGCGCAGGGCGCCGTCGCCGTTGAACAGGTGCGGTTTCAGGGCCGGGTAGCGCTCCACCAGGTCGGACATGGCGGCTGCCACGGTGGCGCCTTCCACCGGCACCTCGGATTGGCCGGCGGTGTAGCTGCGCAGCGGGGTGGGGATACGTAGCATGGGCATAGGACAACTCCTTAAAAAGGTGGCGATCAGGAATTAGAGCACATCATTCAGCTGGCGCAGCAGCTTATCGGCCGGGGTCACCCCATGGTTGACGTATCGGGCGGCCAGACCGGAGTCGAGCACAAAGGTGGTGGGCACGCTCATCACGCCCCATTCACCGGCTACCTCCGGCTGCCGGGCAGCGTCGATCTCGATCACCTGCAGCCGCTCGCCAACCTGGGCCTGCACCCGCTGGATGGCAGGGCGCTGAACGGTCTTGCACGGCGCGCAGGTGGGCGTTGTGAAGTATACCAGCACCGGCACGCCCGGACGCAGCAGCGTGGGCAGCCCGCGACGGCCGGTCAGCGCCGGGCGGCGGGCTCGCAGGCGTGCCAGCGCCAGGCGGTTAAACGCCTGGTAGAGCAGCAGCCCGCCGGCGATAATGGCGATTGCCCAGGCCAGGCGGGCCAGGATGGATGGATCAAGAGCAGACAGGTTCATGTTCGATCTCGCTTCCGGTAAGTTCAGTCGTTCAGCGACGGGCGGGTCTTGGGTCGCATGCCGGGCAGCCCACCGTCGGGCGGGGCCTGGTCAAAGCCGGGAACATGCAGGCGCGCCAGCCAGTAATAGATCATGCAGCCGGCGCAGAAACCGGCGAAGGCGTTCAGCGCCGCCAGCCCAGCCACCATCCATACCAGCGTCCAGCCGATCCCGGCGGCCCCCAGCATCAGCGCCACCGTGCCGGCGGTCATAAAGGCCCCGCCCAGCCCCTGGGCAAAGCGGTGCGGCTCAGGATGATCGAGCAGCACGTCCGGCTTGATCAGCCCCAGCGGTTTGAGCAGCAGGCGGTAGATCCAGCCAAAACCGGGGACGCCCAGCAGCGTGCCCAGCAGCATAGCCGCCGCCGTCAGGGCGGTGATCCAATAGGTATTCAGGATAAAGGCCAGCACGTTGAGCAGGATGATGGTCACCTGGCTGATGCGCATGGCGGAATGGTCAATTTTGTGCAGGGTATTCATCGCAGCCTCGATATCTTGATTTAATCCGGGGTCTGGGCTGGCGGCGCTCAACGCGGCTGGCCCTCGACCAGCACCAGTTCCTCGGCGATGAACCGCTCGCGGTCCTCGCTGAGCAGCCAGGAGCGCGATTCAGCCGCCCGGCCCAGCTGGACGCTGGTGATGATATAGGATAGGAACGGCATGGCCCACTCGCGGTCGTACTCGGATGGGCGGCTGGGGTGGTCGGGGTGGGAATGGAACACGCCGATCACATCCAGCCCCAGGCGGGCGGCTTCCAACTCGCCCTGCAGGTAGTCTTGTGGGGTGAGCAGGTAGCGGTTAAAGCGGGCCGCGTCCTCGCGGGCGTTGTTGAACTCCAGCAGCCGGGTAACCCGGCGGGTGGAGCCGTCGGTGTGGCCCAGCAGCAGCCCGGCGCCCTCTTCGGGGTAGGCGGCTTCACCGTTGGCCTGGATGCGCTGCAGCAGGTCGGGGGTCAGGGTCAGCATTATAGGGCCTCTCTTTCCGGGTTCCACAGGGCTTGATCGCTCAGGTACTTGTAGCCGGCGTCGGGGAACACCGCCACCACCACGCCGTGGCGCAGCTCCCCAGCCAGCTGCAGGGCGGCTGCAGCCGCCGCGCCGGACGAGATGCCCACAAACAGGCCTTCTTCACGCGCCAGCCGGCGCACCATGGCATGAGCGGCCTCGGTCTCGATCTCCAGGGTGCGGTCCGGCAGGGCCGGGTCGAAGATCGCCGGGCGCAGCGCGCTGGGCATGTGCTTTAACCCCTCCAGCCCGTGGAACGGGGAGGCGGGTTGGCCGGCTGCCAGCTGGATAGCGGGGTTGTATTCTTTCAGGTAGCGCCCGGTCCCGGTCAGCGTGCCGGAGGTGCCCAGCCCGGCTACGAAGTGCGTCACCCGCCCGCCGGTTTGCTCAACGATCTCGGGTCCGGTGGAGGCGTAGTGCGCCTCCCAATTGGCCGGGTTGTCATACTGGTTGGCGTAGAAATAGCGCCCGGGCTGTTCAGCAGCCATGCGCCGCGCAACCCGCAGCGCCCCGTCGGAGCCTTCCAGCGGGTCGGTCAGAACTAGCTCGGCGCCCAAGGCGCGCAGGATGGCGATGCGCTCGGGGCTGGCGTTGGCCGGCAGGGTCAGCGTGACCGGGATGCTCAGCGCCGCCCCGAAGGTGGCATAGGCGATGCCCATGTTGCCGGAGGTCGAGTCGAGCAGGCGCGGCCCGCCCGGGCGACCGGGGTGCAGCAGCCCATCGCAGATGGCGGTGCGGATGATGTTCAGCGCCGGGCGGTCTTTGACCGAGCCGCCCGGGTTGAACCACTCGGCTTTGGCAAACACCTGCACCTGCGCCGGAAGCCCGGCGGTCACCCGCCGCAGCGGGATCAGCGGCGTGTTTCCGACCGCCGCTTCCAGCCCGGGGGCCGCTAGCGGCGCTTCGCGCTGCACTGCGGCGGGGGATTGCGTTTGGGTGGGTTGGTTCAGGGCCATCCGGACCTCCTGTTCGACGAATACAAAACGGCTGATAGACAAACAAAACGGGCGCTGTGCAGCGCAAAAGCGAAACGTCGCTTTGCGGGGCATGCAGCCACCCGTCGCCGGTCTATCAGCCGCTGAAAATTGCTTCAGGTATCGGTCTTAGACGAGGCGGTGGCTACCGGCCCCGCCTCAGACACATGCAAGATAACATCATTGACTCCGTCGAATATTTATGACAATCTTGATATAAATTATACGCAATCACCGGAATTTGTCAAGGGGCAACGCGCGGCCCGGTTTATCTGAGAACCCCATGGTCAAATATTAACCTGTGTTAAAATAGTGCCGGGTACATGTCCAAAAAGGTTCAATTTCGAAAAAGGAGAGCAGAGCATGCAACGATTCAATCGCGCCCTGGGAATGTTCGTGATTATGGTGGTGTTGTGCAGCGCCGTGCTGGCGGCTTGTGCGCCGGCCGCGCCGCAAGCGCCGGCTGCCACCGAGGCTGCCGCGCAGCCGCAGATCACCGATAAAGAGTTGAACCTGTTGTGCACGCCGCAGGAAGAGTGGTGCGCCGGGATGAAGGCCGAATTTGAGAAGAAGTACGGCATCACCGTCAACTACGTGCGTATGTCGGCCGGCGAAGCGCTGGCCCGCCTGCAGGCCGAAAAGGACAACCCGTCATTTGATATCTGGTGGGGCGGCCCGGTTGACAGCTTTGTGGCGGCCAAAGAAGCCGGCGTTTTGGAAGCCTACAATTCGCCCAACATGGCCAACCTGCTGGACCCGGCTAAAACCAAGGATCCCGATAACTACTGGGCGGGTGTGTACATGGGCTCGCTGGGCTTCGCCACCAACACCAACTGGCTGAAAGAGCACCCGGAAGCCAAGGCGCCCGAATCGTGGGAAGATCTGTTGAAGCCCGAGTTCAAGGGCCAGATCATGGTGGCTCACCCGTCCACCTCGGGCACTTCCTACACCGCCCTGGCGACCGTGCTGCAGCTGAAGGGCGAGCAGGCCGGCTGGGAGTATCTCAAGCAGTACGCCGGACAGGTGGCGCAGTACACCAAGTCTGGCGCCGCGCCGGCTAAGTTCGTCGGCCTGGGTGAAGCCGCGGTGGCGATCGTCTTCTCGCACGATACCGTCAATG
>JBJSYW010000310.1:0-5765 GCA_046089985.1 Chloroflexota bacterium | reverse complement strand
CAGCTCTTTGATGAATGTTGCCACATTGCGATTGCTGACCACCCGCAGCGTGTACCCGGCTGCGGCGTGCTCCACCCCATACCCGCCGGCCTGCTCCAGGTTGACCTGCAGCGCCCCTGCGCGCTCGCGCACCGGGTAGGTTTTCAGCCCCACGCACACCGGCAGGCGCTGCGGCGAGCCGTCGCGCACGTCGAAACGCCCGTTGTGCTTGGCGCACTCGATCAGCGTGCCCTTTACCATCCCGTCCGCCAGGTGGGCGTTGCCATGCGTGCACAGCCCATCGCTAGCATACACGCGCCCGTCCGCGGCGCGGTACGCGGCATAGGTCTTGCCGTCTCGATCGAAGCGCAGGACATCCTCTTTCTCGAGCCGGGCGCTGTCGCACAGTTCAATCCAGCCATCCATCACCGATCGACCGTCCAGGCGCAGACGCCCGGACGCGTCTGCGGCAGCCGGGCGAGCCTGCGGCGGCGGCAGCCGGCGCTTGATGAAAAAGCTTGGGTCCCGGGCCTGCCGCAGCAGCGCCGGCACGATCTCGCGATACGCATCGACAATGGATGCGTAGGGCGTGGGCATATCGGGCTTGACCAGCGCGTGCAGCGCAGGCAGGGCGTGGTATGGCACCAGCGGGAACATGTGGTGCTCCACGTGGTAATTCATGTTCCAGTACAGGTAGCGGTTCAGCCTGTTCATGTAAACCGTGCGGCAGTTCAGGCGGTGATCCAGCACATTCTCAGCCATCGCGGCGTGCTGGGTCAGCCCGTAAACCACCATCAGCCAGGCGCCGTAGACATTCACCAGCCCCACGTACATCAGCGGCAGCAGGCTGCGCGTGTACAGCGCCAGCCCAATCACCGCCGCATAAATCAACAGGTACAGCCGGGCGCGCCAGAACAGCTTGCCATACTCGCTCTCAGGGATGTAGGTCATCTCCTGCGGCTCCAGGCGGCCCAGGCTGTGGCGGAACAGGCCGCCGGCATAGGCCGGGAAAGCCTTCAGGTTGAAGAACCCACCGATCACGCGCAGCAGGTTCGGCGGGCGCGGCACTGCCACTTCCGGGTCACGCCCCACCACCAGCGTATCACTGTGATGGCGGGTGTGGCTCCAGCGCCAGCGCACCGACTCGCGCAGCACCATGAACGAAGCCAGTTCGTAGAGGGCGTTGTTCATCCAGTCGGTTTTGAAAGCCGTGCCGTGCAGCGACTCATGCCAGCGCGAGTCTGAAACCGAGGCATACAGCACCCCGTAAATGGCAAACGGGAAGATCGCCCACCAGCTGCCCCACAGCCAGTAGCCTGCTGCGCCAAAAAACGCCAGCAGGGCGAACCACAGCAGCGTATCGCGCAGCGCCGGCCCATCACGGCGCTGCAGCAGCCGGCGCATCTGCTCCTTCGACACCGGCGAGGTGTACCAGACCGCCTCCGCCAGCCCCAATTCCACCGCCCGGGCGCTGTCTGCCCCGACCAGGCTGTAGTCGCTCACTCTGCGTTCGCTTCCTACCGCTTTATTCATATTTCTACCTCATTTTGAGTTGGGAAATCTACCTGGGTGCAGGCTTTTTATGGATCCACTTGCCAGCTCTGATTTTAGCGCATTTTTGGGATTTGCTGCAGCATAGCTTCGTAAAGATGACCGGACCAGGAGTAAGGTGGTAGAATTGGATGCAATTTTGCACGGCATCTTAATGAAGAAGGAAGTGTGTGCTATGGAAATCATCTCTGGACTCATCGCCGCGGTTATCCTGCTGGTCTTGCTGGGCATCCTGTATGAATATCGCATCCGCCAGCCCGACGTGCTGGTGCTGTTTGAAAAGCAGGGCCGCCTGGCGCTGCGCAGCGGGCCGGTCTACCCGCGCCATTTTAGCCTGCCGATCAAGCGCACCACCCACCCGATCGCCGTGACGGTGCAGGCCACCGCCTCCGGCAACCTAGGGTTGAAAGCCCGGCTGGCCGGCTCGGTGGCCCCCGCGCCGGATAACCTGGAGGCGCTGGTGCGGGTGGGCGGGTGGAACTCGGCCGCGGTCGAGCGCGCCGCCGCCGAAACCTGCATCCTGGTCGAAGTGCTGGTCAAGGAGCATACCGAGCACGCCGATATCCAGGAGATCTCCTCCTCGTCGATCGTCAAGTTTGTGGAAGCGCGCGCCGGGCAGTTCAAGGAGAAGTTCGGCGTCGAACTGGTCTCGCTGGCCGTGCAGTCGCTGGCAGCCACCGAAGCCGAGATCGCCGAGGCGCTGCGCCAGCAGGAGCAGGCCCGCCTGCTGGAGGAGACCGAGCGGCTGAACAACCAGGCCCGCGTTTCTGCCGCCCGGGCCAAATACCAGGCCGATGAAACCATCGCCGAGATGGACCAGGCCCTGGAACTGAAGAAGACCGCCCTGAAGAAGGCCCTGCTCGAAGAAGAGGCCGCCCTGGCTCGCCTGCGCGTCGAGGATGAGCTGCAGCGCTCGCGCCTGCGCCTGGCCTTCGAGCGCGAAGAGCTGGCGATCTTGAAAGACAACCCCGAACTGCTGGTGCTCACCCCGCAGGCCGCCCGCCTGGCCGAGGCCAGCCAGGGCCTGAAGAACGCCCGCACGATCATCACGCTCTCCCCGCAAGACGCCGCCTCCGGCGGTGACCTGCTGGCGCTGCTCCAGAACCTGCTGCAAAAGGCCCTGGACGCGAAGAAGAACGAGTAATGGCCGCGCCCGACCCGCTGGCCCCCTTCCGGTTGAAGCAGATCCGGGCGGCGCGCGTTTCGGAGATCAGCGAAACCACCGCCGCCGCCCCGGTGCCGCCCGAAGAGCGGGTAAATTTTCACATCGGCAACCCGCTGCAAGACCCGCAGCTCTCTTCGGCGTTCCTGCGCATCGCCCTCGGCCTGCCTTTTGAGCGCCACGACCTGCACGACGGCAACCTGGACGCCCTGGCTGAAACCCTGGGCTGGGAAGCAGGCGACCGGGCGGGCCTGGAATTCCTGGCGCGCACGATCCAGAAAAGCTCCCCCTACATGCCGCGCGGCGGTTATTCGCAGAAAGCCCCGCACGCCCTGGTGCGCGCCTTCTGCAGCTGGCTGGAGAAGCAGCAGGAACCGCTGCAGTACGACCTGGGCGAGCAGTCCGGCCGGCGTGAGATCATCCTCTCGTCCGGCGGGGTGGCCGAGACGCTGCGCGTGGTGTTCTTTGCCCTATCCGACTACCTGCAGGTCACCCCGGCCCAGGTGCTGTGCTACCGCCGGCCGCTTGACCTGCCCGAAAGCTCCTTCCCCAACCTGCGCTTCAGCGCCCTGGCGGACGACGAGCGCGCCGCCTGCCTGCAGGTCGAGCAGCTGGCAGCGCTGCAGCCCAACCGGCCCACCTTCCTGGTGATCGGCGGGCCGCTGGGCGAAGAGACGCGCCGCAAGCTGCGCCTGCTCAGCCTGCAGACGGCGCTGTTCTTCATCGAAGCCAACGACGCGCCCAACCACCTCTCGCTGGCCCGCGAGGCCAAGCTGGTGCAGCGCATCATCCGCCTGCTCACCCCGGCCATCTTTGCCCTCCACCTGGGCGACCAATCGACGGTCTTTATCGCCGGCAACGCCGACTTCCTGAAGGTGATCGAGAACGTGCACTTCAAGATGAAGGGCACCCCGTCTGCCTCGGAAGTCGAACTGCTCAGCTTCCTGCTCGACCGGCCGGGACCGGCGGCCCCGCACCAGCCCGCTCCGGCGAACCCCGACCAACCCTGGCTGGACGGGATGGGCAGCGCCGGCTCGGCCGAGACCACCCTGTTCAACCTGACCGAGCGCGCCGGGGCGCGCCTGGCCGGGCTGGCCGAAAGCGGAGCGCGCCTGGCCGGGCGCGCCCTGGCTGCCCTGGACGATAAGGCCGCGCTGGCAGCCCGCCTGGCCGACGCCCACTGGCACGCCGGCCTGTACGACGAATTCGCCGGCCTGGACACGCGCCAGATGCTCGAACAGCTGGTGGAACACGCCCACCAACCGGATTGGCGCGCCGCCCTCGAGCGCTCC
This sequence comes from Chloroflexota bacterium, assembly GCA_046089985.1. Lineage (GTDB taxonomy): Bacteria > Chloroflexota > Anaerolineae > Anaerolineales > UBA4823 > RBG-16-57-11. The sequence continues at coordinate 1,781 of JBJSYW010000310.1, read as the reverse complement.
TTCCTATGCGTCTTCACCAAGCACCAGCCGCAGTACCGCCCGGATGCCTGCCGGGTTGCCAGCGGTTCATCCCGCACCGCGCTGGGCATCATCGGCTTCCACTGCGGCATCACCGACGTGGTCATCCCCGACCTGAGTTGGTCGTACGAGCAGTGCTTCCCGAACGTTTACACCGTGCCGCTGACCGAGACGCTGGAACTGGATGTGGACGGGATGATCGAGCAGGTGCGCCGGCTGTGCCAGGCCGACCCTCACTGGCCCGATCATGGGGCGGTGGCGATCAACAACCCGCATAACGCCACCGGGCGCATCTTCGACGAGGCCGGCATCGGCCGGCTGATCGCCTACTGCCTGGAGCGCGGCGTTTACGTGATCGACGACCTGTCGTACCAGAACGTGGCGCCCGTGCCGGCCTTCCCCGAGATCAAAACCGCCCGCCAGGTGACCAACGACCTGGTGCGCGTCGGCCGGCTGGGCGAGGCCGCCACCGAACGCATGGTCAGCGTGCATTCAATGTCCAAGACCGACTGCCTGGCTGGGGCGCGCCTGGCAGTGGTGGAGATCCGCGAAGCTGCGCTGCGCGAACGCTTCCAGGCCATCAACGCCCGGGTCAACCAGAACCTGGCGGCGGTTTTCATCTGCTACCTGTTCTACCGCGGCCCGGTGCAGGCCGCCCGCTCCTACTGGCGGCTGCGCAACACGCTGTTTTATGAGCGCACCCAGGCGCTGCTTTCGGCGCTTGAAAACCTGCCCGCCGAGCGCAACCCCTTCGATCTGCAGATCCTCCCGCCGGCCGGCAGCATGTACCCGCTGCTGCAGGTGCGCGGCCTGCCGGCCGGGCTGTCGCTGGACTGGCTGGCCACCTCGCTGGCCCGCCGCGGCATCGGCCTGCTGCCGCTCTCGACCTTTGCCCGCACCGAGGAAGGCTTTGACACCGGCCGGCGCACCTTCCGCCTGACCCTGGGCGGGGCCGACCACGCCCCGGCGCTGCTGGCCAAGACCCGCCGCCTGCTGATCGACCTGAACCGTATGATCGCCGAAGAGCAGGCCCGCTACAACCGCCGGCGCCTGCCGCTGCGCGCCCCCGGCCCGGCCCGCCCGGCCGACCGCCTGGCCCGCTTCGACGAACTGGCCGGCCGCCTGCGCGCCCAGGCCGAAGACCCGCGCCTGCTCGCCAGCCTGGCCGGCCTGCCGCTGCTGGACGAGCACAGCCTGCGCCAGGATTTCTTGGGCAGCTACCTGCCCGAGCGCCTGAACGTCTACCGCGAGCGCTTCCTGGACCGCGCCGCCCTGAGCGACGAAGCCGTGGCGCGCGCCCGGGCCGACAGCGGCGGCTGGCTGGCCGCCCGCCTGGAGGGCGAGTTTATGAAAGACTCGCTCGTCCGCCGCCAGCAGCTCTTCCGCCTGCGCTCCTACGACCGCACCGTGCACCCCACCCAGCGCTATTCGCTGCAGGCCGAATTGGCCTTTGACGCCCTGCTGGAGCCGCTGCAAGCCGGCGGCCGGCCGGTTGCGGCCCTGGTGGAAACCGCCGCCGCCGAGCTGCTGCAGGAATACCTGGGCCGCAGCGTTTCGATCAACTCCCAGCGCGAGGCCGATGAAATCCTGCTCGACTTCGACGCCCTGGCGGCGGGCGAGCAGTACACTCGCCTGTTCAGCTCCGATCCGCTGACCACTCTGCTGTCCTTCTGGTCCGATTGGGACGGCAGCAGCCGCCCCTCCGGGCAGGGCCACTACCTGACCGCCCGGGCGGTGATGGAGAACGTCCGCCGCATGGCGCG
>JBJSYW010000309.1:0-2840 GCA_046089985.1 Chloroflexota bacterium | reverse complement strand
CAACCCGATCGCCCTGGCCACCGCCGGCCCGGACGGCTCGATTGTGCACGAGGTTCAGGAAGGCCAGACTCTGTGGACCATTGCGGCCTATTACAAGGCCGATATCAACGAACTGCTGCGCATTAACGGCCTGTACAGCGGCTCGTTCATTAAGCCCGGGCAGGAGATTATCATCCAGGAGGCCGGGCAGGCCCCCGCTGCAGACGCGGCCGCCTCCGGGCCGGCTGCGGCCGGGACGCTCACCGCCCAGCCCACGCGCACCCCGCGGCCCACCCGTACACCCACCCTGCCGGCCCTGGCCGCGGCTGGAGGCACCTCGCAGGTCGACGCGGCCCCGGCCGCGGCCGCCCTCCAGCCGGCCGCCGGACAGGCGCCCCGCAGCCTGGCGCCCACCCTGCTGCTCGGCTTGATCGGCCTGCTGGTGGTTGGCGGAACCCTGCTGCTGCTGGCCGGCAACCTGCTCAAGCGGGCAGAATGATCAGCCTTCGCCCAGCTCGCGGTCCACGAACCATCCGCTGGTGCGCCGGTCGGCGTTGATTGGGGCGCGGTCATAGTAGATTTCAAAGAAGCGCCCATCGCCGGTGCGCACCCGATAATAGTCGCGGCCCACCCCCCAGGAGCCGCGCCGCGCCGCCGCCGCAGCGTGCTGCGGCTGCATGTTGCGGGCCATCCGCCCCCGGCGCTGGTAGTCGTGCCACTCCATCAAGACCTCCGCCACCGGGTACACCTGGCCTCGCCAGGTGAACCGGTCGGGTGGGCCGGGGGATTTCTCAAGCGCCGGCGCCTGGTCGTGCTGCGCTTCAATCGGTTCGTTGATAAACTTAAGCGGTTTCAACTCCATGCAGGGATTCTACCCGATCGAGGTGTTTGAATGAAGCGGATTTCTATACGCGTGCTGCTGTCTTGTGCGGTGCTGCTGGTCTGCACCTGCCTGGTGTTGAGCCTGCTGTCGCTGGCCTGGGCCGGGCTGCTGGTGTGGGGCTGACCCCGGTGAGCATCGCGGTTGAACGCATCCAGGCGATCTGTTTTGACGTCGACGGCACGCTGCGCGACACCGACGACCAGTGGGTGGCGCGCGTCTCGGGCCTGCTGCGCCCGCTGGGTTTCATGTTCCCCGGCCGCCGCACCGAGGCCGCCGCTCGCCGGGCGGTGATGCTGATCGAAGATCCGGGCAACCTGGCCCTCTACCTGGCTGACCGCGCCGGCCTGGATAACCTGGCTGCCGCGGCGCTCAGCCGGCTGCGCGCCCGCCTGGCGCGCCGCCGCCGCCTGGGCCTGCCGCCCGTCCCGCCCCCCGGCATCATCCCCGGGGTCGACGAGATGCTCGCTCGCCTGCAGGGGCGCTTCCCGCTGGCGATCGTTTCGGCCCGCGGCGAGCACGCCACCCGCCTGTTCCTGGACGGCAACCGCCTGACGCCCTTCTTCGCCGCCATCGCCACCGGCCAGACCACCCGTTACACCAAGCCCTTCCCCGACCCGCTGCTGTGGGCGGCGTCCCAGCTGGGCGTGCCCCCCTCGGCCTGCCTGATGGTCGGCGACACCACCGTCGATATCCGCGCCGGCCGCGCCGCCGGCGCCCAGACCGTGGGCGTGCTGTGTGGATTTGGCGAGCGCAGCGAGCTGCTGCGCGCCGGCGCAGACGCCCTGCTGCTTTCCACCGCCGACCTGCCCGCGCTTTTCGAATGATGCGGCGGATTTTCGGTAATCATCACCGTTTCTTTACGCAATTTCTATTGTTCTGAACGTCGATTTGCCATATAATGTATATGTGGCCAGACTAAGACCTTTTCTTTTGATTCTTGTCTTCCTGCTGCTCGGCGGAGCAGTCTGGCAGCCTGGCCTGGCGCAGTCGGAGGAAGAGTACTTCGAGCAGACCGGGCACCGTGTCACCGGCGAGTTCCTGCTGCTCTACCGCGCCGTCCCCAACCCGATCCAGCTGTACGGCTACCCGATCACGGATGCTTTCCAGGACCCAGACACCGGATACCTGGTGCAGTACTTCGAAAAAACCCGCTTTGAACTCCAGCCCGATCAACCCCCCGGTCGCCAGGCGCGCCTGGCCCCGCTGGGCGAGTATCTGTACGTCGCCGGTGAACGCCTGCCCGAGCCGAACCAGGGCGCTTGCCGCCAGTTCCCCCAGACCGGTTTCCAGGTTTGTTATGCCTTCCTGGATTTCTTCAACGCTAACGGCGGTCTGCTCCAGTTTGGCGCGCCGATCTCCAACCGCGAGCAGCACGACGGGCTGATGGTGCAGTACTTCCAATATGCCCGCCTTGAATGGCGCCCCGATTATCCCGCCAACCGGCGCGTGATCGTCAGCGACCTCGGCCGCACCTACTTCTCGATGCATCGTGAGGACCCCAGGCTGCTGCTGCCAGATGACGGCGGCGATACCATCAAGGGCATTCTGACCCTCAGCGCCCGTGCTTACCCGGCCGTCCCGGTCACCGCGCGCCAGGGCAGTCAGACGGTTTACGTCGTGGTCCAGGACCAGCGCCTGCTGCCCATCGCCAACGCCCGGGCCAGCCTGCTATTCACCCTGCCCTCCGGGCGCCAGCTGCGCTACGAAGTCCCCGAGCTGACCGATCGCAACGGCCTGCTGCGCTTCACCTTCCCGTTCGACTCGCCTGTGATTGGCGTCGCCAAGATCCAGGTCATCGTCCAGCGCGAAAACCTCTCCACCCAGACGGTCACTTCGTTCCGCATCTGGTGGTAAGCGGCGATTAATTAACTGCAGCGGCCCCAAGCGGATGCGCATCCGGTTGGGGCCGCTGCAGTTGATTCATCGCCGTTTCCCAACCAATGCGGAACGAAGTGACTGTCTGGGTGGAGAGGTTTTC
>JBJSYW010000308.1:0-3376 GCA_046089985.1 Chloroflexota bacterium | reverse complement strand
GCCAGGTGCAGAACGGCCATCAGCAGCGACGCCAGCAGACCCGGCGCCGCCATATATTTGGGCCAATCCAACCAGCCGAGCGACAGACCGCTGAACCCCACCGTGGCGATGTTCAAGGTCGAATCGCCGGTGAGCAGGATGGTTGAGGTGGCGGTGGTGGCTACGAACACCGACAGCCCCACCGAGGCGGCATCGGCTGCGTTCATGCCCGATTTATCCAGGATGGCGCGCATCAGCGACATCAGCAGCAGCGCACGCGGGAACGGATGCGGGATCAGCAGGCTGAGCACGAAGCCCAACCCATAGGTGAGCAGGATCAGGCTGCGGTATGAGCCGGCGTAGCGGATGATAAAGAATGCCGCCACCCGTTCGGCCAACCCCGACTTGGTCACCGCTGCGGCGATCAGGAACGAGCCGATGATCAGCCACATCAGCGGCAGCGACCACATCTGAAAGACCGCTTCGGGGCCGGCCAGACCCAGCAGGATGAAGCCCAGCAGCATCAACAACGTGGCATAGGCCGGCGGCACAACATTGAACACCCACCAGACCACGGTGAACAGCGTCACCGCCAGGGTCTTGCGCCCTTCCAGGCCAAGCCCCGGCAGCGGCGCAAACCAGGCTGCAGCGGCCAATCCAACCGATAACAGCACACCCAGCAGCGTTTTCGGGCACCGCAGCCGGACCCACGCCATTCGGGAGACCGGCTCCCGCCCCTGGACATTAAGAACGAAGGGCTCGGTCAAGGAAATCGAGCACTTTCTGCACATTTTGCGGCGTTTCGAAGGCCGGGTCGGCGTGACGAGCCCCGGGCAGGATTTCGTAGGCGACCAGCGAGGGGTCGATGGCAGCCAGTTTGCGGGCAAAATTGCGCGACTGTTGGTAGGGCACGGTGTCGTCCAGGCGGCCGTGTTGAATGAAGAATGGCGGCAGGCCGAGGCGCAGGTATGTGGCAGGATCGGCGGCGCGCACCCGGTCGGGGATCTCAGTGATCTGGCGCCCGAGCAGGCGTGATTCAGGCGAGTTCTCCCCGCTGTGGGCGAACTGCGGCGGCGGCAGAAAGCCCGATTCGTCCAGTTGTTCATCCATCGCCAGAAAATCGGACGGCGGGAACCAGGAAACCACCGCCTGGACGGCGCAGGATTGGTCGGGGCTGCCCAGCGCCGGGTCGTCCAGCTCGGGGATGCCCGCCGAAACTCCCGCCATCAGCGCCAGGTAGCCTCCCGCCGAGCCTCCCCAGACGGCAATCCGCTCCGGGTCAAGCCGGTAGACTTCGGCGTTGGCGCGCAGCCAGCGGACGGCAGCCTTGATATCGTGCACCAGTGCGGGGAAGATGGCTTCGCCGCTCATGCGGTAGTTGCAGCCCACCACCACATAACCGCGCTTCAGGCCCGCCAGCATCGGGGTGAGCTGAATATCGCGTTTATCGCCGCCCATGAACGCCCCACCGTGGATCGACACGATCACCGGAAAAGGCCCGGAGCCTTCTTCCGGCCAATAGATATCCAGCTTTTGGCTGGCGGAAAGATGCGCATACGCCAGGTCGAACATCTTGCGCTCAATCCAGTCTGTGTTTGCCGCGGGGATGGCGGCCGGCATTGCGTAATGGGGCTTCATCTCAGGCGTCATGTTCGGCTCCTCGTCTCACGCGTTCACCCGGGCGACCGTCTCTTTCGCCTTGCGGTTCTTCTGGTACACATCAAAGCCGACGGCGATCAGCAGCACCGCGCCCTTGACTACGTTTTGCGAGAAGTCGGGGAAGCTGGCTAACTGCATGGCGTTGTTAAGCACACCAATGATCAGCACGCCCGTGATCAGGCCAAAAACCGTGCCTTCGCCGCCCTTGAAGCTGACCCCGCCCAGCAGCGCAGCCGTCAGGCAGTCGAACTCGATCCCCTGCCCGGTGGAGGTCTGCCCAGCAAAAACACGCGAGAGCAGCAGCACCGAGGTGATGGCCGAAATAAAACCGCACATCGCAAAGAGGAACACCTTCATCCGATCGATGTTGACCCCCGCCAGGCGCGCCGCCTCTTCGTTGCCGCCCAGCGCAAACACGTAGCGCCCGAAGTAGGTGCGGGTGAGGATGAATGACCCGATCAGCGCCACGATGGCCATCACCACAATCGGCACCGGGATTGGGCCGATAAAGCCCTGCCCGAACCAGCGGAACGAATCGGCAAAGCCCATGATATTGCGCGACTGGGCCGCGATATAGCCAAGCCCTTTATAAATCGATGCGGTGCCCAGGGTGATGATCAGCGGGTGGATCTTGAGCTTGATCGACAGGAAGCCGTTGATCGCCCCCAGGATGGTGCTCAATACCAGGATCAGCGGGATAGCTGCCAGCTGCGACACGCCGTAGTCGACCATCAGGATCGACAGGATGACGTTGGTCAGCACGATCTGAGAGCCGATTGACAGGTCGATCGCGCCGCTGACCATCACGAACATCAGGCCCACCGCGCTGATCGCCGTGAACGACACCTGGCGCACCAGGATGGTCAGGTTGTAGGAGGTGATGAAGTTGGGCGAGATGATGGCAAAGAGGGCGATCAACCCGAGCAGGATCATCAGCGGGGTATATTTACGCATCTCGACCCCGATTCGTCCACCCAGGTTGGTAATTGCTGCGGTTTGATGGCTCATACAGACCTCCTAATGTGTCCCCGACGCCAGGTCGAGGATTTTGTCCTGGCTAAAGCGGTCCCGGGGCAGTTCACCGGCCAGGCGGCCTTCGCTCAGCACCAGGATCCGGTCAGACATGCCCAACAGTTCTTCCATATCCGATGAAATCATCAAGATGGCGTGCCCGTTCTCGGCCAGCCGGGCCATCAGGTGATAGATCTCCTGCTTGGCGCCCACGTCGATGCCGCGCGTCGGCTCGTCAAAAATCAGGATTTTCGATTCGGCGGCCAGCGTCTTGGCCAGAACCACCTTCTGCTGGTTGCCGCCGCTCAGGTTGATGGCGCGCTGTTCCAGGCTGGGCGTTTTGATGTTGATGCGCCGGCAGTACCCCTCGGCAATCCCGGTTTCGGTTTTGACATTCACCACGCCATACCTGGACAGCTTGCGCACAATCGGGAAGCTGATATTCCAGCCCACCGGCATCTCGAGGAACAGACCCATCTCCTTGCGGTCCTCCGTCAGCAGGCCGATCCCGCTGCGGATGGCGTCTTTAGGAGAGCGGATCTGCACCTGCCGACCGTTCACCCATACTTCCCCGCTTTCGATGGGCGCCGCGCCGTACACCAGCATCGCCAGTTCGGTGCGCCCCGCGCCAACCAGGCCGGAGAGACCCACAATCTCGCCCTTGCGTACCTCGAATGAGATATCGCGCACCCCGTTCCCACTCAGGCGGCGCACTTCCAGGGCTGCC
>JBJSYW010000307.1:0-3570 GCA_046089985.1 Chloroflexota bacterium | reverse complement strand
GACACGCGCGGCCTGTTGATTACCGTGATCATCAACACCGGGCTGATCTTCATGCTGCCGGCGATTAACCCGGCCCTGCCTGGGAATGACATTGCCACCGAGGCCGGCACGATCTCGACCATCGGTTTCCTGCTGGTGCTGACCGCCGCCGTGCGCAACGCCGTCGAGCGCGACCGCCTGCGCCAGCTGCAAGAAGCCAACCGCGAGTTGGACGGCATGCGCCTCTCGCTGGAGCAGCGTGTGGCCGAACGCACGTGCGCCCTGCAGACCAGCGCAGAGGTCAGCCGCCGCCTGTCGACCATCCTGAACACCGACGATCTGCTGTCTGCCGTGGTGCAGGATGTGCGCAGCGCCTTTGGCTACTACCACACCCAGGTCTACTTGTGGGACCGGGGGCGCGAGAACCTGCTGCTAACCGGCGCTACCGGTGAAGCCGGCGCGCTGATGCTTGGCAAGGGGCACCAGGTGATGCGCGGGCGCGGCCTGGTGGGACGCGCCGCCGAGACCAACCGCCCGGTGCTGGCGGCGGATACCGCCGCCGACCAGGGCTGGCTGCCCAACCCGCTGCTGCCTGAGACCCGCGCCGAGGCCGCCGTGCCGATCGCCATCGGTGAACAGGTGCTGGGCGTGCTGGATGTGCAGCACGACCGCCAATTCGGGCTGTCGCAGGCCGATATCGACCTGCTGCAGTCGATCGCCAACCAGGTGGCGGTGGCGCTGCAGAACGCCAACCAGTATGCCGAGACCCAGAAGGCGCTGCGCGAGACCGAGATCTTCCGCCGCTTCACCCTGGATGCCGGTCAGGGCATGGCCCTGGGCCGCCCGGATGGCAGCTCGTTCTACATCAACCCGGCGATGGCGCAGCTGATCGGCCTGGATTACCCGGTGGACCTGGCGGCATTCAACTTCCAGCAGTACTTCGCAGCCTGGTCGACCGAGAAGCTGATCGGCGAAGTGCTGCCGGCGGTGATGCAGACCGGGCAGTGGCAGGGTGAACTGGAAATGGTCGATCGCTACGGCCGCTCGCACCCGGTGCTGCAGAATATGTTCGCCATCCGCGACGAAGCCGGTGAGCTGCTCTTCACCGCCGGCGTGGTCACCGACTTGACCGAGCGCAAACGCGCCGAAGCGCTGCAGGCGGCCCAGGCCAGGGAGCTGTCTAAGGTGGCCCAGATCAGCACCGCCCTGGCTGCTCTGCTGGACCAGGAAACCCTGCTGACGCAGGCGGCTAACTCGGTGCGCGAGCAGTTCGATCTGTACCATGCCCAGGTATACCTGCTGGATCAGGACGGTCAGGGGTTGAATTTGGCCGCCGGCGCCGGGCAGGTTGGACGGCAGCTGGCAGTTCAGGGCTGGCGCATCCCGCTCGACCTGGAGCACTCGCTGGTAGCGCGCTGCGCCCGGCTGCAGCAGCCGGTGATCAGCAACGATGTGCGCAGCGAGCCGGGCTTCCTGCCCAACCCGCTGCTGCCCCGCACCGCTGCCGAAATGGCTGTCCCGCTGGTGGTTGGCGACCTGCTGCTGGGCGTGCTGGACGTGCAGTCCGACCAGCCCGGCCGCTTTGGCGAGCTGGATGCTTCGATCCAGGGCACTCTGGCGGCCCAGCTGGCGGTGGCGCTGCAGAACGCCGGTCAGTACCAGCAGCTGCGCCGCTCTGAAGAGCTGACCCGCACCATCATCAACGCCACCCCCGACTGGATCCTGATCAAGGATCTGAAACACCGCTACCAGCTGGTCAATACCAGCTTCGCCCAGGCCTTCGGCCTGCAGCCGGAACAGCTGCTTGGCAAAGACGACCTGGAGATCGGTTTCCCCGAAGAAGTGGTGCTGGGCAGCCCCGAGAAGGGCATCGTGGGCTTCTGGGCCGACGATGACGCGGTGATCGCCTCGCAGCAGATGAAGGTGGTCCCCTCTGAGCCGGGCATGTCCAACGGCAAGCCGGTTTTCCTGAGCACGATCAAGCTGCCCGTGTTCGACCAGGCCGGGCAGGTGAGCGGCGTGCTGGCCTTCGTGCGCGATATCACCGACCGGGAGATGCTGCGCCAGCAGACCGAAGAACGCCTGGCCGAGATCGACTCGCTCTACCGGGCGATGAGCCGGGAGGCCTGGAAGACCTTCCAGCAGCGCCGCTCCAACGAGCTGGCCTTCTTCTATGACCAAACGCAGGTCGCTCCGGCGCAGGCGGTTTGGGAGGCGGAGACCCGCCAGGCGATCGAGCAGAACGCCATCGTCCAATCCGCCGGTGAGGCGTCGGTGGTGGCTGCTCCGCTGGCGCTGCGCGGCGACGTGATCGGCGCGCTGGCGGTGCAGGTTGACGCTGCCCACCCGCTCACCCCCGATGAGCTGGCCTTGCTGCAGGATATGTCCGACCAGGTGGCCCTGGCAATGGAGTCGGCCCGCCTGTTCGAGCAGACCCAGCTGGCGCTTTCGGAAACCGAGACTCTGTACGGCATCATCGCCGAGATGAACGCCGCCGAAAGCTATGCCGACATCCTGTCGGCCCTGGCCTCCCGCACGCTGCTGGGCCAGGCCGGGCCGATGCTGCTGCTGTCGCTGTTTGACCGCCCGTTGAGCCCCAGCCACCGCCCGGAGTGGATCTTCCCCGTGGCGCACCGCACCAATCGCCGGATCGAGATCGCCCCGCGCTACCCGCTGTCCGCCTTTGAGGCCACCCCCGGGGCGCTGTTCACCGACCAACCGGCGGTGCTGCGCGACCTGGCCTCCGACCACCGCCTCGATCGCGTGGCGCGCACCCTGTTCCAGGAGGTCTTCCAGGCCGAACGCTCGCTGCTGGTGCCGTTGGTGCTGGGCGGTCAGGCGATCGGCTTTATCCAGGGTTTCTTTGACCAGCCGGTCGAATTCCCCGAGAGCGAGCTGCAGCGCATGCAGGCCGTCGCCGGGCAGGCGGCGATCGCCGTGCAGAGCCGGCTGCTGCTGGAGCAGGCCCAGGCGCGCGCCCGTCAAGAACAGCGCATCCGTGAGGTGACCGCCCAGGTCTTCAACGCCGCCGATGTCGACAGCATCATGCGCCGCGCGGTCGAGCAGGTGGGCCATGCCCTGGGCCTCCCGGCATACATCTACCTCGGCCAGCCGGAACGTGCGGCGGCTGCGGCCCAGCCAGAGCCGGCGCCCGGCGCACTGCCGACGCCCGCCAGGGAGTGAGCGCGATGACCGATCACCCTGCCTCCGACCGCCTCAACCGCTACCTGGCTGTCAGCAGCCAGAAGGGCGGCGTGGCCAAGACCACCACCTGCCTGTCGCTGGGCGCCAGCCTGGCCGAATTAGGCCTGCACGTGCTGCTGGTCGACCTGGATCCGCAGGCGCACCTGACCCAGGCGCTGGCGATCGACCCCGACAGCTTGCGCCACACCGTCGGCGATGCGCTGCTCTTCCAGGCCACCCTGGCTGAGATCAGCCGCGAAACCCAGATCCCCAACCTGGAGCTGGCCCCTGCCAACCGCGGCCTGATCCTGGTCGAACGCATGCTGCACAGCACGCGCGGCTATGAATACCGCCTGCGCACGGCCCTGGAGGCCGCCGGCCCGTATTACGACCTGGTGTTGTTCGACT
>JBJSYW010000306.1:0-5789 GCA_046089985.1 Chloroflexota bacterium | reverse complement strand
TCAAAGACAGCGCCTGGTCGATCGTCAAGACCTTCATCCCAGGCCAGTAGCCTGAACACACCAGGGGGCGCCTGCTGATCACCGGCAGGCGCCCCTGTGGGATCCAATGGATATTCTTGGGGTGGCCCAGCCCCTGGCAGTGGGGAGCGGGCCACCCCAAGCCCTGGGTATGAGATGTCCCCCCATCAGCTTAATAGAGGACAATCGCATGGACTTATTTATCCAGCAAATTGTCAGTGGGATCTCGATCGGTGCGGTGTACGCCCTGCTGGCAGTCGGCTATGCGCTGGTATACAGCGTGTACAACTTCACCAACTGGGCCTTTGACGCCTTCATGGCCTTCGGGGCCTTCATGGCTTTCTATGCGGTGCTGAATTTCTCGATGCCGTTCTGGCTGGCAGGATTGATCGCCATCGTGCTGACCGTGATCCTGTCCGTCGGCACCGAGAAGATGGCCTACAGCCCGCTGCGTCGTCGCAAGGCGCCGCGCCTGTTTATGATGATCTCAGCCATGGGCGTCAACCTGACCGTGGTCAATATCATGAATATGGCCTTCGGCGGCATCTACCGCCGCTTCCCCACCGAGCAGATCCAGCCCATCTTTATCGGCGACATCTCGATCGGCCGCATGGACCTGCTGGCGGGCCTGATCTCGGCTGGTGTGCTGGGGTTGCTGTGGTGGTTCCTGTACCGCACCAAGGCCGGGCTGGGGGTACGCGCCAGCAGCATTGATATCCTGACCGCCTCGTTGATGGGCATCAACAACGACCGGGTGGCAGTAATTATCTTCACCCTGACCGGCGTGCTCTCAGCCGTGGCAGGGGTCTTCTACGGCATGAAGTACGCAGTCTACCCTTACATGGGCGGCATGGTCACGATCAAAGCCATGATCGCCAGCATCGTCGGCGGGCTGGGCAGCCTGCCTGGGGCGGTCATGGGCAGCCTGCTGTTGGGTGTGCTCGAAACGCTGGTCTCCGGGTACATCTCATCCACCTACCGGGACCTGTTCTCATTCACATTCCTGGTGATCATCCTGCTCTTCTTCCCCAACGGCCTGTTGGGCAAGAGCGGCGACGAAAAGCTGTAGGAGGAGAGCATGAGCTGGGGCTATGTTAACGCAATCCTGATCCTCGGTGGGATCAACGTAATCGCTGCGCTGGGCGTATCGATCCTGACCGGCTACACGGGGCTGTTTTCGATCGGCCATGCCGGGTTTATGGCGCTGGGCGGTTACACCTCCGCCCTGCTGGTGTTGAAGCTGAATATGCCCTTTGTGCCGGCCCTGCTGATCGGCGCCACCGTAGCCGGGCTGTCCAGCCTGCTGATCGGCTACCCAACCTTCCGCGGCCAGCTGCGCGGCGACTACTTCGCCATCGCCACGCTGGGCTTCGCCGAGTCGATCCGCCTGGTGCTCAACAATGCCTACGAGATCCCCGGTTTCAAAATCGGCGGGTTGGAGGTGCCTCCGCTGGAGATCGGCGGCGCCTTCGGGCTGATGGGCATCCCGGCCAAGACCACCACCCCGGTGATCCTGGTGGCGGTGCTGCTGGCGCTGTACTTTGCCCACATGTTTGTCACCTCGCAGCACGGCAAGAACTGCATCGCCGTGGCCCAGGATGAGACCGCCGCACAGATGATGGGCGTCAACCTGCTGCGCACCAAGCTGACCGCGCTGTTCATCAGCGCCTTCTACGCCGGCATCGCCGGCGGGCTGCTGGCCTTCTATATGGCCTACCTCTCGCCGTCGTTCTTCAACTTTGACCGCTCTTCCGGGCTGCTGGCAGCGGTGGTTTTCGGCGGGATCCAGTCGCTGATCGGGCCGTTCATCACCGCCTTCGTGCTGATCGCCGTGCCGGAGATGCTGCGCACCTTCGCCGAGTGGCGCCTGATCATCTACGGCTTGCTGTTTGTGATCGTGATGCTGTTCCGCCCGCAGGGCCTGCTGGGCTATGTGCAGATGAACATGAACTTTGCCCGCCGCTGGTGGGCCAGCTTGACCAACGGGGGCAGCCGGGCCGCAGCCTCGGGAAAGGGGAACCTGTAATGCCCGACCCAATCCTCGCACTGAAGGGGCTGACGGTCGACTTTGGCGGCGTGCGCGCTGTCAACAACGTCAGCCTGGAACTCTACCCCGGCGAACTGGTGGGGCTGATCGGGCCGAACGGGGCCGGCAAGACCACCGTCTTCAACCTGGTCACCAACTCGATCCAGGCCACCGCCGGCGATATCCTCTTCAAAGGCGCCAGCATCCGCGGTAAGGCCCCCGACATCATCTGCCGCATGGGCATCAGCCGCACCTTCCAAAACATCCGCCTGTTCCCGCAGATGAGCGCCTACGAGAACGTGGAGTTGGGGCTGCACAACGTGCCGCGCTACTCGCTGATCGAGTCACTCATCCGCACCCCGCGCGCCAGCCGGATCGAGAAACAGACCCGCGCCCGCGCCCATGAACTGCTGGAGATCGTCGAGCTGGAGCAGCACGCCCATGCCCAGGCCGCCAGCCTGCCCTACGGGCTGCAGCGGCGGCTGGAGATGGCGCGCGCCATGGCTGCCCGCCCCGACCTGCTGCTGCTGGACGAACCGGCAGCCGGGATGAACGAGGACGAGTGCCAGGACCTGATCCAGCTGATCCGCCGCATCCATAAAGAGATGAATTGCACCACAATCATGATCGAACACCATATGAACGTGGTGATGGACCTGTGCGCCGGATCGCGCATCTACGTGCTAAACCTGGGCAGCCTGATGGCGGTTGGCAGCCCAAGCGAGATCCAGAGCAACCCGGACGTGATCAACGCCTACCTGGGAGCGAAGAAAAATGGCAGCCGACAGCCCAATTCTTGAAGTCAAGGACCTGGTAGTGCATTACGGCGGCATCACCGCCCTGCACGGGTTCAGCATCCACGTCGACCCGGGCGAAATCGTGGCGGTGATCGGCGCTAACGGTGCCGGCAAATCGACTCTGATGCGCACCATCGCGGCGGTGAAAGTCTACACCTCCGGCGAGATCCGCTATAAAGGGCAGCCGTTGGACAAAGATCCCAGCAAGGTGGTGCAGAGCGGCATTACGCTGGTTCCGGAAGGCCGGCGCATCTTTGCTCCGCTGACCGTGCGCGAGAACTTGATGCTGGGCGCTTACACCCGCAGCAGCCACACCGAGATCCAGCAGACGATGGATGAGATCTTCGAGCTGTTCCCGCGCCTGAAAGAGCGCCTGTACCAGCGCGGCGGTACGCTCTCCGGCGGCGAGCAGCAGATGCTGGCGGTGGGACGCGCCCTGATGTCACGCCCGCAGGTGCTGCTGCTGGACGAGCCTTCGCTGGGCCTGGCGCCGATCGTGATCGACGCCATGTTCTCCACCATCGTACGCCTGAACAAAGAGCTGGGCCTGACCATCCTGGTGGTGGAGCAGAATGCCTCGCTGGCGCTGGATATGTGCAACCGGGCCTACGTGCTGAAGACCGGGCAGATCCAGATGGAAGGCCGCGGCCAGGACCTGCTGCACGATCAGCGCGTGATGGAAAGCTACCTGGGGATCACTGCGTAGCCGCCGGCGGTTTCTAACCGGCATCACCAGCACCGCCGCCGGCAGTTTCCTGCCGGCGGCGGCGGTTAAACCGGCCCGGCGCAGCGCCGGCCCGGCTAGCCGCCGGCGATCTTGACCTGGAAGCCGCGCCCTTTCAGCAGCCCGGCGATTTTCTCGCGCTGGTCACCCTGGATCTCGATCACATCCTCGCGCAGCGTGCCGCCCACCCCGCAGGCCTGCTTGATCTGGCGCGCCAGGTCTTTCAGATCGTCCGGGCTGAGCTGCAGGTTCTTAACCAGCGTAACGGTCTTGCCGCCGCGGCCCTTTGACTCGCGGTGCAGGTACACCGTCTGCTGGTTGGGCGGCAGCGAGCGGGCCGGCAGGCGGGCTGGCTTCTGCGACGGCTTGCGCAGGCCGGATTCGGTGGAATATACGGTGGGGCGCTCGTCTTTGGGCATGCAAGTCTCTCATTTATTCCAGGATGCTCCCGGTTTTCGGAAGCTGACTAGAATCTTATTCGGTTATTACTCATTGTCAAGAAGGGATTTTCCCCGTTAGAATCCGGGCATGGCAGCCCGAAACCTTTTTTCACCGCATCCCCAACAACACACGTCCTCGCCCGGCGACGCCGGCGAAGAGCAGCAGTTGCTGGCGCAAACCGTCAACGCCATCACCCTGGCCCTGGCGGGTGCGATCCTGTTGAGCTTCATTAGCAGCTTTCTGTTCGGTGGTGTGCGCCCCAATACCCTGCTGATCGACCTGGTCATGCTGCTGGTGACCCTGGTGGTGCGCCGCCTGCTGTCCATCCAACAGATTCGCCCGGCTACGATCCTGCTGATTGCAGCCATCTTCCCACTCATCACCATCCTGCTGATCGGCGTTGGAACGGTGCGCACCCCGGCTGCATCCGCGTACATCATCCTGGTAATCCTGGCTGGGATTATCTTTGAACTGCGCGGCGCTGTGGTCACTGCGCTGCTGGCATCGCTGGCGGTCTTCGGGCTGATCTGGGCTGAACAGGCCGGTCGCCTGCCCCCTGCTGCACCATTCACCAGCTACCTGCAGGGCCTGACCTATGCGGTCTCTTTCTGCCTGGCAGGGGCGCTGTCGAATTACATCCTGCGCCTGATCCGCCGGGCTCTCGACCGCTCCCGCCAGGATATCACGGAGCGCAAGCAGGCCGAACGGCTGCAGGAGGCTGTGTATCGCATTGCCGCCGCGGCCCTGGAGGCCGAAACGCTGCAGGCGCTCTACCCGCAGATCCACCACCATATCGCCGAGGTGATGTACGCCAGCAATTTCTACATTGCACTGTACGACGAACCCAGCGACCAGATCCGCTTTGTTTATTTTGCCGACGAGTATGATCAACTGGACGAAGGGCCAATCGCGCCGGGCAGCGGGCTGACCGCCCGGGTGCTGCACTCTCACCAACCGCTGCTCTACCGCCTCGACCAGGACCCGCAAGGATTCGGCGCCGAACTGATCGGCACACCCTGCCGGGTTTGGCTGGGAGTGCCGCTGATGGTCCACGACCGCTGCCTGGGCGTGATGACCGTCCAGCACTACTCGGACCCGCTGGCCTTCACGCTGCGCGAGCAGCGCATCCTGGAATACGTTTCGACCCAGGTAGCTACCGCTATCGACCGCAAGCGCTCCGAGGAAGCCATCCGGCAGGTCGAGCGCCGCAGCCAGGCGATGATCGAGAACGCCCCAGACGGCATCCTGATCCTGGACCAGGCCGGCGCGCTGCAATATGCCAGCCCCAGCGCACTGCGCTTGTTTGGGTATCCGGCGGCGGAGGTGCTCGGCAGCAGCGTGTTTGGGTATGCCCATCCGGACGATCTTGCACGCATGCTGACCGGGATGCGCAACGTTTTGCGCGACCCTACGATCAGCCATCCGATCGAGTATCGCATGCGCCACAAGCATGGGCACTACATCTGGACCGAGATCACCACCAAGAACCTGCTGGCCGAGCCAAGCGTGCAGGGCGTGGTGATCAATTTCCGCGACATCACCGAACGCAAGCTGGCCGGCGAGCAGCTGCAGCGCAGCCAGGCCGAGCTGGCGGCGCTGAACGCCGAACTGGAGCAGCGCGTGGAGGCCCGCACCGCCGACCTGCGCCAGAGCGAGCAGTCGCTGCGCCGCAGCCGCGACGCGCTTTCGGCCTCCAACGCCGCGCTGGAAACAGCCAACCGGCTGAAAAACGAGTTCCTGGCCAGCATGCGCCACGCGCTGCTCACCCCGCTGACCGGCATCC
>JBJSYW010000305.1:0-3501 GCA_046089985.1 Chloroflexota bacterium | reverse complement strand
CTGATGGCAGACGAAAAACCAACCAACCGCCCCACCTGGGATGCCGAGAGCACCCATCCAGAGGTGATCGAATACTTCATCAAAAAGTTGCGCGAAGTGGTGGACCCCGAAATCGGCCTGGATATCATCGCCCTGGGGCTGATCCGCAACCTGAGCATCGATGAGCAGGAAGCCCGGGTGCATATGATCCTGACCACCCCGTTCTGCCCCTACGGCCCGGCGATGATCGAGATGACCCGCAAGAAAGCTGAAGAAGCGCTGGACCGCCCGGTAACGGTCGATCTGGGGCTGGAAATGTGGGATTTTAGTATGATGGAAGAAGGCGCGGCCCCCGAGTGGGGCATGTGGTAGGCGGATCACACACCGATTAGAGCCCGGCGCCCCTGCCGGGCTTTTTCGTTAATCAGACTGCGAAGCCGAAACGATCGGGAAATCCCGTACGGGATTGCCCGATCGGCCAGTTTATCGCGGTTATAATGATGAGGTTATGGAAAAGAGCGCTCTCTATCTCGAACACATCAAAAACAGCCGCGAATTTATCCTGAGCAGCCGACTGCGACAGAGCCTGCCTTTCAGGCTCTTCCGTCACTACCGCTTTCGAGACCGGTTGGTGCGAGTGCAGGCGCTGGGTGAGGCTACCCCCCAGGCTCAGGCTGCCGAAGTAACCCTGTTGGGGGTGTGGTACGAGGATTTTCCGCACGGCATGCCGCTCGAGCTGACCGAGCACGACCTGACCCGTTGGCGCCTGGCGCCCAATTCACAGGCCCAGTACGAGTTTGCGCTGGTGACCAACCGACCGGGCGAGATCTACGTCTACTCCAATCACGAAAACCTGCAGTTGAAATTTGCCATGAACCCCGGCAGCGGCAAGATCAGCGTCGAAGCCAACGGCAGCCGCCGTATCATCGACCTGTATTCGCCGGCGCCGACCACGATGGCAGTATTCCCCAATAAAGGACGCATTGAAACCGTCATCGAGCACCCGGAACGCGTCGAAGTGCACGACGAGCCGCCCGGCGCGCCCGGCGTCGTATCCCGGCGCAAGTTCACTGCCGAAGACGCACGCTGGCTGGAGCGGCTCTCGGCTTCCCCCAGGCCGGTCTCGCTCAACAACCCTGACTGGCGCGGTATCCTCTCTTCGGCCCTGGAAATGTTCGACGAGGTCTACCAGCTGCCCGATGAACTGGATGCACAGACCGCCCGCTATTATGCCGACCTGTTCCAGGCTGCTAACCTGCCGTCGCTGACCATCCAGGGCTTTCCGCGCACCTACCGCCTGCTGGTCAGGACGCTGCGCAAGCAGGCCCCGGGTCTGCCGATCTATGTCATCTACCACGGCAACCTGCTGCATATGCGCGAAGACTACGACTGGACAGTCTTCAATTTCATCAAAGATCTGCACCAGGCCGGCGATATCCAGAAGGTGGGTTTCGTCAAGCAGGGCATGGCTGAGCTGATGACTGCTGTGGGGATGGATGCGTCTTTCATCTATAACCTGGTGCGGCGCATTCCCAGCGGCGCTTCTATGCCCGACCCTGGCGGGACGCACGTGGCTGTTTGGGGCCAGCCCGACTGGAGTTGGAAGAAGTCGCCTTATGCTATGCTGGGCGCAGTTCGCATGATCCCCGGCGTTACGGGCCATGTCTATAACGTCAGCCCGCGCGCCCAGGAAGTGGTCGACCTGCTGGGGCTGAAGGCCGAGGTGGTCACACAAGCCGTCCCGCATGCCCAGGTGGTGCCAACCATGCAGCGCATGCACCTGAACCTGTACGTTTCGCTGACCGAATGCGCGCCGATGATGCCGCTGGAAGGCCTGTCGGTTGGTTCGCCATGCCTGTTCGGCCCCACCACCTATTACTTTCAGGATCACGAGTACCTGCACAGCCGGTTGGTGGTGCCCTACCCAGATGAAGCCACCAGCATCGCCCGCTGCGCCATCCAGGCCCTGGAAGAGCGGGAAGCGATCATCCGCGCCTACGCCGAGTACGCTCCGGGCTATAACCGCTGCGCGTTCCAGGCCCTGTCCGATTTCCTGCAGTTTCCAATGGGGACCACCGCGTGACCAGGGTGTGCTTCGTTTCCTATGAAATACATCCAACGGTGATGGGCGGCTGCGGCGTACTGCTGTACCACGCGGCGCGCGTCCTGCTGCAGCAGGGCCACGAAGTGATCTTCCTGCTCGACCTGGAGCGCAAGGATTTCGAGCGCTTCAGTCAGGTAGACCGGCTGCGCCTGCCCCAGGCGCACAACTGCCGCGCCTACCAGGTGGACGCCTTGCTGCGCCCGGAAGAGCAGTTGGACCAGTCCTTCCAGACCGTCTTCGAAGTCAAATCCTACCGCTTCTATCGCGCGGCCCGCCGCCTGTGTGAGATCGAGTCGCCGCAGGTGATCGAGTTCTTCGAATACTGCGGCGCAGCCTACCACGCCCTGAGCGCCAAGATCGCCGGGCTGGATTTCGCCGGGACGCGCCTGGTGGTGCGCCTGCACAACACAATGGAGCTGATCGACCGCCAGCAGCCTGATAACCGACACGGGATGGACCGCTACATCATGTATGGGCTGGAACACCGTGCCCTGCGCCTGGCTGAAAGCGTCCTCTACCCATCCCAGGCCTTCCTGAGCGATACCTACCGGGCCTACTACGGCCCCTGGTTTGGCGGCCTGGTGCTCTCGCCCCCCGCCCTGCTCGAACACCCGCAGGCGGTAGGGGAGGCGCAGGAGCCGGATGGAATTCTGTTCTACGGCCGCCTGTTCGGCTTCAAGGGCGTGGACCGTTTCGTCGATGCGGCCGTGCTGTACCTGAGCGACACGGCCAATCCACGCCGCACCTTCTACCTGGCCGGCTATGACTCGATGCTCCCGCCCACCGGGCAGGGCAGCTACCGCGACTACCTGCGGCGCAAAATCCCGGCCGAACTGCGCCCATCCTTCGTATTCACCGGGCAGATCTCCTGGGCCGAGCTGGGCGAACTGCTGCCCAGGATCCTGTTCGCGGTGATCCCATCTTACCTCGAATCATTCTGCTACGCCGCCCACGAGCTGTACGCGGCCGGTGTGCCGCTGGTGTTGACCAACCTGCCAGCCTTCCAGGACAGCTTCCATCACGGCGAGAATGCCTTAATTTTCGACGGCAGCGTGAGCGACCTGGCCGAGAAAATGCGCCAGCTAAGCAGCGACGCCTCACTGCGCCGCCGCATCACCCGTCCCTACCCGGTGGCGCAGCAGCAGTTGGCAGCTTTCTACCCGGACCCGCCCAAAAACAGCTGGATCAACCCCACGCCGGACAGCCCGCTGCCCGAACTGCTGGTCTGCATCCTGGTTGATCAATCGCACCGCCTGCCGCAGACTCTGCAGGCGTTGGGACCCTGCCTACCCGCCGGCGCCCGGGTGGTGCTGATGCAGCCCGCCACCGCGGCCCAGGTTCGCCCCATATCGCAGGCTGCCAGCCAGGCCAACCGCAATCACTCCCCTCTCGCTGGCGCGCCGGTCGACAGCGCCGCG
>JBJSYW010000304.1:0-14997 GCA_046089985.1 Chloroflexota bacterium | reverse complement strand
GTCTGCGCTCTCCTTAGCCTTGGCTTCGGCAGCCTCAAACTGCTGGATTGCCTGCAGGCTGGTGTGAGTGCGCTCGGCGCGGGTGGGATAGGGTTCGATGCCCATCTCACGCAGGCGCTGGAGTTTCTCCAAACGGTTCTGTTCAAGGTTGGTGTAACTGGCTCCCATATGCGTTCCTCTTTCTTGACTTAGACTGCCGATTCAAAAGAAAAGCCCCGCGCAGTTGGTTCCAGCGCGGGGCGGTTCATCCCAAGCCCCAGGATCAGTCGATCTTAACGATGCGGACGGTAAAAGAGCCGTCAGGCGCATCGACGGAGACGGAATCACCGGCGCGGTGGTTCATCAAGGCGCGGCCGAGGGGGGATTCGTTCGAGATGCGGCCTTCACGCGGGTTGGCCTCGGCGGGGCCAACGATGATGTACATCTCCGGCTCATAGCCTGATTCCTGGATGGTCACTTTGGAGGCGATCTGGATCACGTCCGATTTTACAGACTCTTCGACCACGCGTGCGTTAGCCAGCAGCATTTCCAGCTCCTGGATACGCCCTTCGACAAAAGCCTGTTCATTTTTCGCTGCTTCATATTCTGCGTCTTCGATTAACTCGCCACCCTCCATAGCCTCGTGCAAGCGGTTGGCGACCTCCTGCCGTTTGACAGTGCGCAGATACTCAAGCTCTTCCTGAAGCTTCTGAAATCCCTGGCGGGTCAGATATGACGGAGGCATGATCCCTCATCCTACTCTGCTGACATTCAGTTATTAAAAAATCACTCCGGTGGGAGCGAAGCTGCGGAACACCCTTGATCTAAGGGGAAAACATAGGCGAAATGCCGGGATTCAGGCCCGAATCCATCCCGCCGCGGCGCATATTTTAGCACAATATGCAGTGGGCCGCAAGGATAGTTCGCGCCAGGCGGTCAAACACCGGCATGCCACAGGCGCACACCCACGGAACGCCGGCAGTATTCGTGCAGCGAGCGGCGCAGGTCAACCTCATCGGCCCAGAAGGTGCTGATCTGTGAGCGGTAAGCGGCCGCGGCCTGCTGCCAGCCCTGCAGAGCGAGCGGGTCAATCGGAAAGACCAGCGCCTCGCCGGCGGCGGCCAACAAGCCGGCAGCCGAGGACGGGCCGGCGGCCGAGTAGGAGCCGGCGACCGAGGAGGAGCCGGCGTCCGGCTGGTCGGCTTCAGCAGCGTACGGGTAATCGGCATAATAATACAGCGGAGCCACGGCGCTTTGCTCGGCGGCGCGCCGCACCAGCTGGTGATCGACGTGGCTGCCAATACCCAACGGGCAGACCAGGCGCGCAGCGGGAGGTACGGCGGCGCGCAGGCGGCGGGCGAGCTGATCGGCAAGCGGCTGCTCGGCCGGATCCCAGGCGGCGAAGATGGCGTCGCGGTCGGCATACAGGAAGCCGGTCGGGCTGCCGGGGGCAGTGCGGTAGATGCAGTCAGGGATGTCCCAATGCACGGGTCGGGCAGCCAGGGCAGCGCAGGCAGCCAGGTCTTCGGCGCGCCGCCCGGCAACCGCGCCAGCTGCAGGTTCACCGGGCGCGAGCTCGCCGGCAGGGGCGGCAGCGGCCCAGCGCTGGTGCAGTTCATCGGCAAAGACCGAATACGGCGGGGGCGGGGGATCGCCGGCGCAGACCGTGATGATCTCAACGGTATCGCCGGCGGCAGTCTGCTGCCAGACTAACCCGCCGCAGGAAAGGACCACGTCATCCAGGTGAGGCGAGAGATAGACCCAATGCATGCTTCTATTGTACCGGAAAAGCCGCGCTGCGCCGAGATCGCACCGACGGTTTGTGCGTTGACGGCCGTCCGGGCTGGTGATATCATCAGCGGGACAATCCGGACACCCGGTTAGGGACACGATGCATCGAGAGCAGCAGCTGCGCCTGAGGGCCACTTTAATCCTGGCGATCCTGGCCACCCTGCCCTGTTACTGCCTGGGGTTATTTTCCGTACGCATCGCCCAAACGCAGGCTTCTCGTCCAACCGCCACACGCACTGCCACGGTCACCAGCGTGCCAACGGCGACCGCCACACCGGAGGCCGGCGCTACGGCGCAGGCCAGCGCAACGCAGCCCCTGCCGACGCTGCTGCCCAGCATGACCCCGCTGCCGCCAACGCTGTTCCCCACCTGGACGGTCACGCTGGCGCCCACCTGGACTCCGCCACCACCGCCGCCCAGCAATACGCCGCTGCCGCCGCCCAGCGAAACTCCGATCCCACCCAGCGACACCCCCGCGCCGCCCAGTGAGACCCCGCTGCCCGCCAGCGATACCCCACCCCCACCGCCAAGCGAAACGCCCACCGCGCTGCCCACGACCTGACAGGCCACAAGGCTGCGGCGGCTGTCGATGATATAATTCTTAAAAACCAATGGAGCCAAACCAACCGCTGATGAACGATCTGCTCCCCTTTTTGAAAAACCTGATCACCGTCCCCGGGCTATCCGGGTTTGAATCGCCGGTGCGCTCGCTGGTCGAGGAAGCCTGGCGGCCGCTGACCGACGAGCTGCACTACAGCCGCCTGGGCAGCCTGCACGCGCTGCGGCGGGGTACGGCGGGCGAGCCGCGCCCAAGCCTGATGCTGGCGGCGCACATGGACGCCATCGGCCTGATGGTCACCGGGCTGGTGGACGGTTTCCTGCGCCTGACGCAGGTCGGCGGGGTGGACCCGCGGGTGCTGCCAGGCCAGCTAGTGACCGTGCACGGGCGAGAGGACCTGCCCGGGATGGTGGTACAGCCCCCGGCGGCGCTGCTGCCGCCCGATCTGGGTGATGGCGCTGTACCGCTGGAGTACCTGCTGGTGGACACCGGGCAGCCGGCTTCCATGGTGGAGCGGCTGGTGCGGGTGGGCGACCTGGTGTCGTTTGCCCAGCCGCCCATCGAGCTGGGCGGCGAATACCTGGCAGGACACTCGCTGGACAACCGGGCGTCGGTGGCGGCGGTAACTGCCTGCCTGCAGGAACTGCAGGGGCGGCGGCTGGCCTGGGATGTGTGGGCGGTGGCTACGGCGCAGGAAGAAGAGACCCTGGGCGGTGCGCTGACCTCGGCTTTCCAGCTGCGGCCGACCCTGGCGGTGGCGATCGATGTGACTTTCGCCAACGCCCCCGGCACGCCCGGGCACAAGTCGTACCCGATCGGCAAAGGCCCAACCCTGGGCTGGGGTCCGAACATCCACCCAACGCTGCACAAGGCGATCAAAGACACCGCCGAGCGGTTGGAGATTGGCTACAAGCTGGAAGTGATGCCGCGCCACTCGGGCACCGACGCGTACGCGCTGCAAATCGCCGCCGAGGGCATCCCGACGATGGTGATCGGCATCCCGCTGCGCTATATGCACACGCCGGTCGAGATGGTGTGTTTGAAGGATATCCGCCGGGCCGGCCGGCTGATGGCCGAGTTTGCCGCTGGATTGGACGAAACGTTCATGCAGAGCTTCACCTGGGATGACTGAGATGAGCTATTCACCACCCCCGATTGGGGACGAACAAATTGCGCTGCTGGAAAAGTTGAGCAACGCCTGCGCCGTATCGGGCGACGAGAGCGAAGTGCGCGCCATTGTGCTGGAACAGGTACGCCCCCTGGCCGACGAGGTCAAGGTGGATGCGCTGGGGAACGTGCTGGCGATCCGCCGCGGGCAGGGAGAGGGGCGGCTGCGCGTGATGCTGGCGGCGCACATGGATGAGGTCGGCCTGATGCTGGTGGACGACGAGGGCGATGGGATCTTCCGCTTTGACACAGTGGGCGGGCTGGACATGCGCCAGCTGGTGGGCAAGCCGCTGTGGGTGGGGCGGCAGCACGTCCCGGGGATCATCGGAGCCAAACCAATACACATGACCACTGCCGACGAACGGCGTAATGCGATCGGGCTGGACAGCCTGCGGGTGGATGTGGGGCCGGAGGCAGGGCGCAAGGTCAAGATCGGCGACCGGGCGGCCTTTGCCACGCGCTTCACCCGGCTTGGGCCAAGCCTGCGCGGCAAAGCGCTGGACGACCGGTTCGGGGTGGCCACGCTGATCGAGCTGGTGCGGCATGCGCCGGCGAATATCGACCTGATGGCGGCCTTCACCGTGCAAGAAGAGGTGGGGCTGCGCGGGGCGCGCGTCGCCGCCTATGCGCTTGATCCACAGGCGGCGATCGTGCTGGACAGCACGCCGGCGCAGGATCTGCCCTTTTACCACGCCGGTGGGCACAATGTCGATGAAGACCGCGTGGAGCACTTCCGCTATAACACCCGGCTGGACGGCGGCCCGGCGATCTATTCGTATGACAGCGCCACCATCTCTGATCCGCGGCTGATCCGGCATCTGGCCGAAAGCGGAGACGCGCTGGGCATTCCCTACCAGTTCCGCCAGCCGGGCGGTGGTGGGACGGATGCAGGCGCAATCCACAAAGAGCGGGCCGGCATCCCGACCGTTTCGGTCTCGGTGCCGGGCCGATATATGCACAGCGCCGCCGGATTGGCGCGCCTGGAAGATTGGAAGAACACCCTGGCCCTGGTGCACGCCGCGCTCAGCCGCCTGGGGCCGGAAATCCTTGCCCTGGAGAACAATTGATGAAGAGCCTGATCCAAAAGCTGGTTGAAACCCCCGGACCGTCCGGTTATGAGCAGCAGATCCGCGCCGTGGTGCGGCAGGAGATCGAGCCGCTGGCCGACGAAGTGCGCGTGGACGCGCTGGGCAACCTGATCGCCCGGTTTGGGCGCAAGGCAGACGGGGGGCAGCGCATCCTGCTCTCGGCCCACATCGACGAGATCGGCGTGATCGCCACGCACATCGATGAAAACGGATTTGTGCGCTTCCTGCCGGTGGGCGGGCTGCTGCCGCGCACCTGCCCAGGGTCACGCGTGCGCTTCCTGAACGGGGCGCAGGGCGTGATCGGAGTGGAACGGCTGAGCTCGATGGAGCGCGTGCCGGCCTGGGACCAGATGTTCATCGACCTGGGTGTGACCAGCAAGGCGGCCTGCCCGGTGCGCACGGGTGATATGGCGGTGTTCGAGCGGCCGTTTGTCGACCTGGGGCAGCGCATCGTAGCGAAGGCGCTGGACGACCGGGTGGGCGTAGCGGCGTTGATCGAGGCGCTGCGGCGGATGAAGAATGAAGCCCTCGCCTGCGCCCACGAGGTGTATTTCGTATTCAGCATCCAGGAGGAAGTGGGCAGCCGGGGGGCGGCTGTGGCGGCCTTTGGGATTGAGCCAGACCTGGGGATTGCGGTGGATGTGACCGGCAGCGGCGATACGCCGCGCGGGATCAAGATGGATACGGCCCTGGGCAAAGGCCCGGCGATCAAAGTGCGCGACCAGGGCATGATCGCTGACCCGCGCCTGGTGGACCTGCTGGTGCGAACCGCCGAGCAGGCGGGGATCCCGTACCAGATGGAAGTGCTGGAGCGCGGCAGCACCGATGCACAGCTGATCCAGCTGAGCCGGGCAGGCGTGCCGGCGGGCTGTATCTCGCTGCCGTGCCGGTATATCCACTCCCCGTCTGAAATGGCCGATATGGCCGACGTGGAACAGACGGTGGGGTTAATTGTGGCGCTGTTGAGCGGCCCAGCCGAATTGGAAAGATCCCGCTGATGACTAGCGGGCCGGCCGGCCGGTTAACCAATCCGTGGATCAAGCGGTGAACCAGCGGGCGGAGCAAACAATAAACCGGATCATGAAGCGAGCGGTGATGCGGCCGGCGCGGCAGGCGTGCCTGGCGCGGCAGGCATGCCTGGCGCTGCTGGCCCTGGCAGTGCTGGCGGCCTGCGGCAGAACCGCGGCGACCCCAGGCAGCACGCCGGTGGATGCGCCGGCGACCTCAGCCGGCGCGGCGACGGCGGGGCCGGCGGTCACGCCGCCGGGCGGCGCGACCACTGCACCCGAGGTGCTGCGAGTGTGGCTGCCCGCCCAGTTCGACCCGCAGGCAGAAGGCGAAGCGGCGCAGGCGCTCAACAACCGGCTGGAGACCTTCAGCCGGCAGCACGCCGGGCTGACGATCGAGGTGCGCGTCAAGGCAGTGGACGGCCCCGGTGGGCTGATCGACGCGCTGACCGCCGCCAGCGCAGCCGCGCCGGCGGCGCTGCCGGATGTGGTGGCGCTGCCACGCGAGCTGATGGAGACCGCCGCGCTGAAAGGCCTGCTGGCGCCGCACGAACGGCTGACCGGCGCAATGCAGGCCAGCGACTGGTATGAATATGCGCGCGGCCTGGCGCGGCTGCAGCAGGATGTGTACGGGGTGCCGTTCGCCGGCGATGCGATGGGGTTGATCTACCGTCCATCTGCCGCTGCACCGCCATCCGGGCAGATCGGAACGGGACAGGCCACCCAGCCGCCCGGGCAGCCAGCCCAACCGCCGCAGCAGTGGAGCCAGGTGATCGCCGGGGGGGCGCCGCTGCTGTTCGCCGCCGGCGACCCGCAGGCGCGCCTGACGCTGGCGCTGTATCAATCCAGCGGAGGCAGCGTGCGCGACGAGCAGGGGCGCCCGGCGATCGACAGCCTGGCGCTGACCGAGGTGCTGTCGTATTACCAGGCCACGCAGCGGGCGGGAGTCAGCCCGGCCTGGCTGACGCAGTACCAGTCGGATGACCAGACCTGGGAGGACTTCCAGGCCGGGCGAGGCCCGATGGTGGTGGGATGGACCTCCAGCTACCTGGGCAGCCCGGCGGAGGACCAGGCGATGGGGCTGCTGCCGACGCAGGACGGGACGCCGTTTGCGCCAGTCAGCGGGTGGATGTGGTGCCTGTCGGCGCGCGAGCCGGTGCGGCGCGAGCTGGCGGCGGAGTTGGTGGAATTCCTGGCAGAGAGCAGCTTCCTGGCCGGGTGGACGGAGGCAGCGGGCTACCTGCCGACCCGGCCGAGCGCGCTGCACCTGTGGAGCAATACCCAATTGCAGCAGCAGCTGGCAAAGCTGGCGGCGGCGGCGCAGGTGGCGCCGCTCTCTGACGTGACCGGCGCGTTGAGCGGCCCGTTCCAACGCGCCACGCTGGAAGTGCTGACGGGCCAAAGCAGCCCGGCGGCGGCGGCGCAGACTGCCGCGGGCAGCTTAACCGGCCCTTAAGTTGACGGATGCCGCTGCGGATGTTATGATCGCGGCCGGTACCAATGAGCGATACCCTAAACCATTCTGCTCCACCCCGCTCCCCAGCCCCCCGCAAGCCCGCTTCGTTCACCACACCCTTCAATTCTGCCTGGGAAATCCTGAACCAACTGGGGCTGGCCGAAGCGGCCGTGCGCCTGGGCACGCACGCGCTGCTGATCGCGCTGATCCTGTTCTTCGCCTGGGGGCTGCGCAGCTTTTACCTGCGGGCCGAACTGGTGCCCGGCCCATCGGGCGGGCTGGCGGCGGCAATCGCCAACGCCACGCCGGTGGGACAGGTGATCGAGCTGCCCGCCTATACGCAGCCCGACAACCTGCCCGATTCGCCCGCACCGGTCGCAGCCGCACCGGCCGGAATCCAGCGCAAACCGTTTTTGCACACCGATGTGCCGGCGCGCGGCCGCGAGGCGGTGACGGTCTACACCGTCAAACCGGGCGACACGCTGTTCGGGATCGCCGAGCAGTTCGCCATCCGGCCGGAGACCGTGCTGTGGTCGAACCAGATGACCCTGGGCGATAACCCACACAGTCTGCGCCCCGGGCAGGAGTTGAACATCCTGCCGGTGGATGGGGCTTACTACCGCTGGTCGGCCGGGGATGGGCTGAACGGGGTGGCAAATTTCTTTAACGTGGCCCCGGAAGCGATCGTCGATTACCCGGGCAATGGGCTGAGCCGGGATGCGCTGGGCGACTGGTCAAAGCCGAACATCGCCCCGGGCAGCTGGCTGGTGATCCCGGGCGGCAAGCGCGAGTTCGTCAGCTGGAGTGCGCCGGTGATCCCATTGGATAACCCCGGGGTAGCCAAGATCCTGGGGCCGGGGGCATGCGAATCGGTGCAGATGGGCATCTCGGGGAGCGGGACGTTCATCTGGCCGGCCGACAACCACTACCTGTCGGGCTTCGATTTCGCGCCGCAGGCCAATCACCCGGGGATCGATATCGACGGAAACGAGGGCAGCCCGGTGTATGCCGCCGACAGCGGGGTGGTGGTCTACGCGGGCTGGAACAACTGGGGCTATGGCAACGTGGTGGTGATCAACCACGGCAACGGCTGGCAAACGCTCTACGCACACCTGAGCGCCTACTACGTCAGCTGCGGGATGAGCGTCTTCCAGGGCAACTCGATTGCGGCGATGGGCAGCACCGGCAACTCGACCGGGCCGCACCTGCACTACGAAATGATGTACAACGGGGTCAAGGTCAACCCTCACGATTACATGAAGTAGGCGCGGCGCGGTCGAGAGCGGCGTTCAGCGGCGGTCTAGAGCGGCGATAGCACCAGCGGGACGAGCATCTCCTCGGGGTGCAGGCCGCCATGACGGCCCAGCAGGATGTTGTCCTTGCCCCACCACAGGTAGGCGTCGCCCAGCGCAGCCAGCAGCAGGTCGCCGACGCGCGAGTACAGCTCGGGATGGAGCGGGCCGGGACCAAACAGGCCGGCGTCCATCGCGTAGGCGGGGTCAAGCACCAGGAACTGGTTCGGCCAGGTGCGCTCGACATACTCGCGCACGGCTTCCATCTGGCCCGGGCGCACGTGCAGGTAAACCAGGCGGTTTTCGCCGGTGGGCTGGATGTGCAGGCGGCGGGTCAGGCCGGGGTGATGGCTGAGATCATAGTGCGGGTCGGGGCGGGTGTTGATCTGCCCGTGGTCGGCGACCAGCGCCAGCAGGGTGCCCTGGCGCAGCGCATCCGGCAGCCGTTCGAGGAAGTACTTTTCCAGGGCATAGCTGAACAGGTTGAACTCTGCGGCGGTGCGCTCGTCGTCCGGGCCACATACGTGGCTCTGGTGGTCGACTTCGCCCCAGTAGACCCAGGTGTACAGCTTCTCGGCGGCGTGCTGCTCGACCAGGCGGCGGGCGTTGGTCCACAGATCGGCGGCGGTGCTGAAACTGTGGATATCGACATCGCGGAAGAGCATGCGCGACAGCCCCGAGTGGGCGATGGTGTAATGCTGCATGGCGGCGGTGTATACCCCGTGGGCCTTGAGGTGCGTGCCCAGGGTGGTGAACGGCAGCACCGTCTCCGGTTGGAAACCGGCGTGCTCCAGGCTGCCGACCTGACCGGTGCGGAAAGACATCGGCGAATGCAGGATGGTGTTGGCGACCACGCCGTACTCGCGCATCCACATCTCGTAGCCGGTAACGCCGTGCTGGGCGGCGGGCCGGCCGCTCCACAGGGCAGTGATGGCCGCGGAGGTGGTGCTGGGCGAGATAGAGGTGAGCGGGGCCAGCAGGCCGCGGTCGACCAGCTTTTGCCACACTGGGGCGGTCCCGTCGGACATCCAGCGCTGCAGGCGGTGCAGGGCCAGGGCATCCATCAGGATGACGATCACGCGCTGGTATTCGCCGCCCAGGCGGTTAAGCAGCAGTGGATCCAGGGCGGGCAGGCCGAGTTCGGGAACGCCCAGCCAGCGGCAGACGCCGGCAGGCAGGTTGGCGATAGACAGACCGGCGCCGGAGGGCAGCTGGTAGGCCGGGTAGTGCAGCGAGTCTGGCAGGTCCAGGCCGGGCAGGCGGCTGCGCTGTAAGATGGGCAGGAGTTGGGGGGTCAGGTCAGACATGAGATGTATTTTAATCGAAAACGGGACCGTCTCGATGAGACGGCCCCGTTTTGGGTTACAGACTTACAGCTTACTGGGCGGGCGCGGGGGAGGTGGCAACCGTGCCGGCGATGATGTCGGCTTTCAGCTGCTCCAGCTCGGCCAGCAGTTCGGCAGAGATCAGGGAGGCCAGGTCATGGAAGTCGGCCAGGCCAACGCCGCCGTTCTTCAGATCACCAAGGATGTTGGTGCCGCCCTTGAAGGCGTTGTTGAAGGCGGAGGAGATCACCGACAGGGTGGTGATGTCCATGTTCTTCAGCACCGAGGTCAGGATGATGTCCTTGTACTCGGGAGCGGTCAGGTACCAGTCGCCGTCGACGCCGATGATATAGACGCCGCCGCGTTCCTTGGCAGCCGCAGCCGTGCCCAGGCCAACCGGGCCGGCGACGGGCATGATCACGTCCGCGCCTTCGTCCATCAGGCTGGCGCCCATGGTGCGGCCATCGTCGGTGGACTCGAAGTTACCGACGAACAGACCGGTCTGGGAGGCAGGATCCCAACCCAGGACTTCCACGTTAGTGCCGTGCTTCTCGTTGTAGTAGGCCGCGCCCAGGGCGAAGCCGTCCATGAAGGAGGTGACCGCCGGGAACTGCATACCGCCGAAGGTTGCGACCTTGCCGGTCTTGGAGACGCCGGCAGCCACGTAGCCGGCCAGGAAGCCGGCCTGGTCGGTGGCGAAAGCCTGGCCGACCACGTTCGGGATCGCCGGGTCGTAGGTGACGTCGACGATGGAGAACTTCTGATCCGGGTTCTTCTCAGCCGCAGCCTTGGTGGCGTCGCCGAGCAGGAAGCCGACGGTGATGATGATGTCGCACTTCTCTTCGATGAAGGCGTTGATGTTCTTCTCGTAGTCGGTCTGCTGCTGGGACTCGAGGTACTTGCCCTCGGCGCCGTGCTTGGTCATCGCAGCCTGAACGCCCTTCCAGGCGGTGGCGTTGAAGGACTTGTCGTCGATACCGCCGGTGTCAGTGACCTGGCAGGCCTTGAAGCGCGGCGGCAGCGGGGAGGACATGTTCTCGGCCAGGATGGCGTTGGCCTCATCGTTCAGGGCGGCCAGACCTTCGGCCGGGACAACCGAACCGTCGGCGATGCCGGCGAAGACTTCGGTCAGCTTGGTGCGGACGGGATCGTAACCGGGCACCGGGGGCTCGAAGGAACCGTACTTCAGCATATCGAAGCCGGCCTTGTAGGTGGGGTTCTCAGCGAAGAAGTCGGCCAGGGTGTCGGCCACGGAGGCGCGCACCGGGAAGTACTGGGAAGCCTTAGCCCAGTCGGCCTGGGGCTCAGCGCCAGACAGCCAGCGCAGGAACAGCCATGCAGCCAGTTCACCTTCGGGGGTGGTCTTCGGCATGCTGATCGAGGCGCCGTAGATGTTCTGGACGGGCTCGGGGGTGGTGTGCGGGAAGGGGATGACGGTCCATTCGAACTTGGCGCCTTCGTCGACCGCGGTCTGGTAGAAGGGCAGGCCCGAGGAGGAGCCGGAGGTGAAGAGCAGGCGGCCGGCGCCGAAGTCGGTCTGGTTGCCAAACCGCTCGGTGACGATCACAGCGCACTTCTCATTGAACAGGCTCTGCAGGTACTCGCCGGCAGCCACGGAGGCATCACCAGCATAGTCGTACTTGCTGTTCTGGTAATCGAAGATGTTGCCGCCGAAGGCGAACACCCAGGAGGCAAACTCGGAGGCGTCGTCAACGGGGACTTCGTAACCCAGCGAACCCTCGGCGGTGGCCTTGGAGAACGGGGTCTGGGCGGCCTTGCAGGCCATTTCCTTGAACTGCTCGGGGGTGGTGGGGGGCTCGGTGTAGCCCAGTTCCTTCAGGTATTCCATGTTGACGTACATCACGTCCATGGAGCGGTACATCGGGAAGCCCAGGCGAGCATTGCCATAGGTGGGGAAGACATCCTGGGTCCAGAAACCGGGGAAGATGTCATTCTGCTGCTCTTCGGTCATGCCCCAGGTGGCGCTGTTGACGAAGTTGTTCATATCGACCAGGCCTTCGCCCAGCTGATAGGTCGCGGCCTGGTTCTGGTAGGCCACCACCAGCTGCGGAGCGTCGGAGGTGTTCAGCACGCCCAGCATCTTGTTATAGATGTCGGGGTAGGAACCCTGGTATTCGGGGACGACAGTGATGCCCCACTCGTTCTCGGCGTTGAACTTGTCAATGATCGCCTTCAGCGCTTCTTCGCGCTCGCGGCTGTGGTTGTGCCAGAAGGTAACGGTCTGGCCCTTGGGGTCCACAGCTTCGTAAGCGCCGGCGGGAGCAGCCGGAGCTTCAGTGGCCGCCGGGGCCGCGGGGGCTTCGGTGGCTGCCGGGGCTTCAGTGGCCGCGGGGGCAGCGGGCGCTTCGGTCTGCGCCGGTTCTGCCGGAGCCGGAGCCGGAGCCGCCGGCGAGCAGGCGGCCAGGACCATCGACATGACGGTCAGCAGCGCCAGCAGGGTGAACAGAAAGTTCTTTTTCATTGTGACGTTTCTCCTCCAAAAAATTGTTCCAGCTACTTACAGATCGTACTGCACTGGTCGATCTTTCTCAATAGAACACTTGCAAACCGGTCAGGCTCTCACCTCCTTCAAACCAATTGCTTGCGGTCCGGAATCGCGCGTGCCGCGCTCACAAGTGCTAGAGGTTAAGTTTACCCCTTCAAGCCGGATGTGGCAATCCCTTCAGTAAACTGCTTCTGAGTCAGGAAATACAGAACCAGGATCGGGATAACCGTAATGACTGCGCCGGCCATAAACAGGTGGGTTTCGTTGCCGGCTTCGGTCACGAAGGTCCACAGACCCACCATCAGCGGACGCCAGGTTTCTTTGGTGGTCACGAGCAGCGGCCACAGGAAGGCATTCCAGGAGCCGATGAAACCGAAGATCAGCACGGTCATGATCGAGGCCTTGCTCATCGGCAGGACGATCTGCAGCAGGAAGCGCAGGTGACCGGCGCCGTCCATACGGGCGGCATCCCAGTAATCATTGGGGATGGTTTTGAAGAACTGGCGCAGCAGGAAGATGCTGAAGGCGTTGGCCATAAATGGCACGGTGAGGGCCGGGAGCTTGTTGAGCCAGCTGCCGCCGGGAAGCGGGAGGATGTCGCCGCGGATCATCAGGAAGTTGGGGATCATAGTGACCGATTCGGGGATCATCATGGTAGCCAGCAGCAGGCTGAAGAGCACGTCCCGGCCAAAGAACTTGATCCGTGCGAAGGCATAGCCTGCCAGGACCGAGGTGACCAGCAGCCCGGCGACGGTGACGAAGGTCACGATCACGCTGTTCATGAAGTAACGGGCGAAGCTGGCTTCGGTCCAGGCCTCGGCAAAGTTCTTAAACTGGGGTATTTTCGGCAGCCACTGGCGGTTAATCGTCTCGCCCAGGGTCATCAGCGAGTTCGAAACCATCCAGAAAAACGGCAGCACCGAGAGCACCACCCCGAAGAGCAGCACCAGGTACATGAACACCCGACCGGGGGTAAT
Source organism: Chloroflexota bacterium (assembly GCA_046089985.1). GTDB lineage: Bacteria > Chloroflexota > Anaerolineae > Anaerolineales > UBA4823 > RBG-16-57-11. The sequence goes on along the minus strand of JBJSYW010000304.1, from coordinate 1,850 downwards.
GTGAATGCCGTAAGCGCTCAGACCGCGCCGGGCGCCGGCGGTTGGCTGGGAATTTTCCATTGTGGTAGTCGCCTTAGCCATAGAAGACCTTCTCGCCGAAAACTTTGTTCTGGATCAGGGTCAGGCCCAGGATAATGCCGAAGAGCAGGATCGCCTGGGCGGTGGCATATCCATACTGGTTGAACTCGTAGAAGGTGGAGAAAATATTGACCGTGGTAACGTCGACGGTGCCCTGGGCGCTGGGGGTGCGCATGACCCAAATATGGTTGAACGCCTTGAAGGTGCCGATAAAAGCGATCAGGGCCAGGTAGAAGGTCACCGGCGAGAGCAGCGGCAGGGTGATGTGGCGGAAGGAGTCCCACGGGCCGGCGCCGTCGATCTGGGCGGCCTCGTAATACTCCTTGGAAATGGAGCCAAGGCCGGCCAGGAAGATGACCGTGTTGTAACCGACATAGGTCCAGATGCCGAACAGGGCAATCGTAACCAGCGCCAGGCTCGGCCCGGCCCAGAAGCCTTCCAAGCCCTTGACGCCGAAGATCAGCTCGTTGACCGGACGCGACTCGAACAGCCACTTCTGCTTGTCGATGTTGAACCAACCGAGGACGATATTGGCCAGGGCGGTATCGCGCGAGCTGAACATGGAGCGGAACACCACCGCCGCCGCCACCACCGGGGTGATATAGGGCAGGAAATACATCATGCGGAAGAGCTCTTTGCCGCGGATGTTCTGGAACAGGATGTAGGCCAGAACCATCGCAATGCCGAGTTCCGCCGGAACGGTGGAGAGGGCGTAGAACAGGGTGATCGGCAGCGAGTTGAGGAACTCTTCATCGCCGGCGGCCAACATGCGGCCCCAGCCGCTGGAGAAGACGTAACCTCCGGCGATCAACAGCAGCGCAGCGCCGAACTTCAACAGCATCTTGCGGTTGTCCTGCTCTTTCGAGGCGCTCTGCCAGGCCAGGTAAGCGCTGACGAACAGCAGGAAGCCCACCACAAACAGCAGCAGGCCAATCCAATCGCCCACCACTTTATCGTAATTGGCAAAGCCGAGGAAAGCGCCCTTTTTGACTCGCCAGGAGTGCAGACTCATATAAAAGGCATAGCCGATGGGGAAGAAACCAAAGACGGCAATGACCAGCACAGCCGGCATGATAAACAGGTAGCCGGTGATGTGTTCTTTTATATCCATCCAACGGAAGCGCTTTTTGGGATATCTTAGCTTTGGGGAATCAGACAACACGTCTGCGGCCACAGGCTCCTCCTTATGATGTTCCTGCATCTGAGGACAGGCGCGAAAAGGACGCTACCACTAAAACGTTCAACCATTCTAACTAAGCATTATAAAACATAAGTTGAGCCAGGAAAATAGGAAAAGGTCCGCCTTTCAGCATGACACCTGTCCTCAAATGACGGGCCGGGGCCGATATTTGGGGCGAGAGATGATAAACTAGGGCGTGATGCCCGCATTTCGCATTCGCACCCTGCTGCTGCGCCTGGCCTGGACCGCCGGTCTATTTGGGCTGTGGCTGACCGGCTGCACCCCAGCCGGGCCGGCCCCCAGCGCCAGCCAGGCGCAGCCGCCCACAGCCACCCGCCGGCCGGTCACAGCCACCGCGGCGCGGCCCAGCCCCACCGCCACGGCAACCGAGCGACCGGGGATCGGGGTGCCGGCGGAGCAGGTGCGGGGCACGATCGTGGAGATCTGGCACCCCTGGGCAGGCGAACAGGAACAGGCGCTGCGGGCGCTGGTCGAAGATTTCAACCTGGAAAATGAATGGCAGATCGTGGTGAAACCGGCGGCGCAGCCCGGGTTGGACGGGCTGGCGGCGCAGGTGGAAGCGGCGCGCCAG
>JBJSYW010000303.1:0-4516 GCA_046089985.1 Chloroflexota bacterium | reverse complement strand
CTACCGGCGCTATGACCCGGCCGATATCGTCCCACCGCCCAGCTTCGGCGATGATTTATCCGGCCGCCCGGCGATCTACCGCCGCATCCAGCAGGTGTGGGACCGGCTGGAGTGGGCCGATTTCGCCCGCGCCACTGCCGCCTACTACGCCTTCTGCTCGCTGATCGACGATCAGGTGGGGCGGGTGCGCGCAGCGTTGGAGCGCACAGGCCAGCTGGAGAACACCCTGGTGGTGTACGTCTCCGATCACGGCGATTACATGGGCGCTCACCGGCTGCTGCTGAAGGGCATCCCGGCCTTCGAGGAAGCCTACCGCGTCCCGCTGGTGCTGCGCGGGCCGGGGATACCGGGCGGGCAGGTGGTTCCGCAGCGGGTCAACCACCTGGACCTGGCTGCCAGCCTGCTCTCCCTGCTGGGGGTGGACGACCGGCAGAGCGAAGCCCGGCGCAGCGGCCTGCCGCAGGTCGGGCGCTCGCTGCACCCGTTGTTGAGCGGTGCGCCGGCGGATCGGGCCGCCCGGGACGGCTGGTCGTCGCAGCACTTTGCCGAGTGCCACGGGCAGCGCTTCCACTACACCCAGCGCGTGCTGTGGCATGCGCAGTACAAGTACGTCTTCAACGGGTTTGATCGGGATGAGTTCTATGACCTGGCAGACGACCCGTACGAGCTGCGCAACCGGGCGGATGACCCGGCGCTGCGCCCGCTGATCGAAGAAATGGCCGCTCGCATGTGGCAGATGATGCAGCAGACGGGCGATTACAACATGACCGATGCCGAATATGGCATGTTCCGCTTTGCGCCGTTGGGGCCGCAGGCGGGGAAGAAGGATTGAAGGCGAGATGGTTGAATACGCAGGTGCTTCAAATCGTCAAATGAGCGCCGGAGGCCGGTCGGGCGCGGATGCGCAGGCGCTGGCCCTGGTCAACGGGCAGCTGGTGCTGCCCGAGCGGGTTGCCGCCGGCCTGGCGCTGGTGGTGGAGCGAGCGCCGGGCGGCGGCGGGCGCATCGCCGCGCTGCTGCCGCAGGAACAGCTGCCGCCGGAGATCGAGCGGCTGGACGTGGGCGGGCGCTGGGTCACCCCCGGCCTGATCGACCTGCATACCCACGGCGCGCTGGGCCATACCTTTAACGAACCGGACCCGGCCGCCTTCGAAGCCATCTTGCAGGAAAACCTGCGCCGCGGCGTCACCGGCCTGCTGGCCACCGTGGCTACCGCCCCGCTGGACGACCTGGAGCGCGTGCTGGGCTTCATCCGCGAGTGGATGTCGGCCGCACGCCCGGGGGCGCAGGTGCTGGGGGCGCACCTGGAAAGCCCGTACATCTCGCCGCAGCAGTGCGGCGCGCTGGACCCCGAGAACCTGCGCCAGCCGGGCGACGGCAGCATCGAGCGCCTGCTGCCCTACGCCGACGTGCTGCGCATCATGGTCATCGCCCCCGAACTGGAGGGCGCGGCCGGGCTGGCGGCGCGCCTGGCGCAGCACGGCATCCTGCCGGCGGCCGGGCACAGCATGGCCCGGGAGAGCCAGATCCAGGCCGCCATGCAGGCCGGGCTGGGCCACGTGACGCATATTTTCAGCGCCATGTCGACCACCGTGCGCGAAGGCCCGTGGCGCAAGCCGGGCCTGCTCGAGACCGCCCTGGTCTACCCCGAGCTGACCGTCGAAATGATCGCCGACAACCGCCACCTGCCGCCTACATTGATGAAGCTGGCCTACCGCTGCATCGGCGCGGAACGGCTGAGCGTGATCTCGGACGCCACCAGCGGGGCCGGCCTGCCGGACGGGTCGCGCTTCCGCATGGGGCGCATGGAGTACGAAGTGGCCGACGGAGTGGGTATGATGTTCGACCGCTCGGCCTTTGCCGGCAGCACGACGCTGCTCAACCAGATGCTCCCGGTGCTCACCGAGGCGGTGGGTATGCCGCTGCCGGAAGCGGTGCGCGTGACCAGCCTGAACCCGGCCCGCCGGCTGGGGCTGGACGGGCGCAAGGGCAGCCTGGAGGTGGGTAAGGACGCCGACCTGGCGATTTATGACCCCGATTTCAGCGCCTGGCGCGTGATGCTGGGCGGGGAGTGGGTGGTCACTGCATAACCAATTCCACCGGGCCTGCCCGGAGAGCGATAGATAAGGATTGAGAGCATGGCTTACGAAAAACCAAACGCACAATTTGAAACCACCATCCAGCAGCTGCCGGTCAGCGTCTATGAGAGCAACTTGCAGGTGGGCCAGGCGGCCGCGGCCGACGCGGCCGAGTACCTGCGCGGCGTGCTGCAGGCGCGCGGCCAGGCCAACGTGGTGCTGGCCACCGGCAACTCGCAGCTGACTTTCTTAGAGAGCCTGCGGGCGCTGCCCGGGCTGGATTGGAGCAAGGTGACCGTCTTCCACATGGACGAGTACATCGGCCTGGACCCGGAGCACCCGGCCTCCTTCCCGCGCTTCCTGCGCCGCCATTTTCTGGACCATCTGCAGCCGCCCGCCGGTACGTTTTACCCGGTGCCAGGCCAACACCCCGATGTTGCGCAGGCCTGTCGAGACTATGAAGCCCTGCTGCGCGCCCACCCGGTGGATCTGTGCGCGTTGGGCATTGGCGAGAACGGCCACCTGGCCTTCAACGACCCCCCCTACGCCGACTTTGACGACCCGGTGTGGATGAAGGTGGTCAAGCTGGACGATGCTTCGCGCCGCCAGCAGGTGGGCGAGGGGCACTTCGCCGGGCTGGACGATGTGCCGACCCACGCCTTGTCGCTGACCATCCCGGCGCTGTTGGCCGCGCGCCAGGTGCTGGCGATCGTGCCTGAGGGGCGCAAGGCGCACGCCGTGCAGCAGTCGCTGTTCGGCCCGCTGACCGAGGACTGCCCGGGCAGCATCCTGACCCGCACCGCCCACGCCCACCTGTACCTGGACCGCCAGTCGGCGGCGCTGGCCTTCCCGGGCCGTTAAGGGAGACGCACCATGAAGGCTCTGCCGCGCTTGTTTGTGCTGGCCGACAGCATTTCGATCGGCTATGGTCCCGAGCTGGAGCGTCTGCTGGATGGCCGGTTTACGTATGACCGTAAGGGCTATGCCCTGCTGGCGACCGCGCCGCTTGACTCGCCGCAGATCAACGGCGGCGACAGCGCCTGCGTGCTGGCGTATCTGCGCTCGGCGGTGAGTGAACTGCCGCGCGCTTCGCTGCTGCTGTTAAACTGCGGTCTGCACGACCTGCGTGTCAACCCGCTCAGCCGCGCCCACCAGGTGGAGCTGCCCGAGTACACCCGCAACCTGGAGCAGATCCTGTACCTGGCGGCCGACGCCGGGCACCATCTGGTGTGGGTGCGCACCACCCCGGTGGCGGACGCGCTGCATAATCGCCTGAGCGCCGAGTACTGGCGTTACACGGCCGACATCGAGCGTTACAACGCCGCCGCTGACCACGTGATGCTGGTCAACGAAGCGCCGACCATCGACCTGTACCGCTTCACGCTGCGTCTGGCTCAGCCGCCCGGCGGGCTGGAAGCGCTGTACGAAGACCATGTCCACTTTACTACGGATGTGCGCCGCTTGCAGGCGGCCTATATCGCCGGTTGGCTGGAGGCCTATATCCATGGCTGACAGCCTGCCGCAGCCGGAGCGCCCTGCGGCGCCGCCGCGCCCGTTCCTGCCGCTGGAGCTGGTCTTCAACCCGAACTGGTGGCATCGCACCGCCGGCATCTGCTTTGACCGTTCGTTCTACTTTGACCCGCAGGCGCGCATCGCCAACGACCTGACCATGCGGCGCATGCTGCACCGGCGCTACGGCGACCTGGGCCTGGGCGAAGCGGACCCGCAGCCGCGCCCGGTGATCGGCTCGCCCTATGTAGCCGGCGGGTTCATCATCCCGGCCCTGCTGGGGGCCGAGATCCAGTTCGCGGTCGACGCGGCCCCGCAGCCGCTGCCGCTGCACTGGAGCGTGGAGCAGATCGAGCGCTTCGAAGCGCCCGATTTCCGCCGCGCCGGCCCGATGGCTGAACTGATCGCGCAGATGGACGCGCTGGAGGCCGAGTGGGGCCGGCTGGTAGGTGATCTAAACACCGATGGCCTGTTGAACGCCGCCTACCACCTGTATGGGGCGGAACTGTTCAGCGACTTTTATGAAGCCCCGCAGCGCGTGCGGCGCTTGCTGGAGCAGATCGGCGGTCTGATTGCCGATGTGGCCGGCTACGTGCGCAGCCGCACCGGCAGCTGTTCAATCTCAGTCAACCGCATGGTGGCGCAGGTTGACCCGGCGCTGTTCCTGCACGCCAACTGCTCGGTGCCGATGGTCTCGCCCGCCAGCTACCGCGCCATGCAGCTGCCGGTGGAGCAGGCGATGGCGGCGCGCCTGCGGCCGTTCGGCATCCACCACTGCGGCGACAACCTGCAGCGCTACGCCGCGGCGTACGCCGAGCTGCAGCCGGCTTTTGTGGATGTCGGCTGGGGCTCAGATGTAGCTGCCTGCCGCCGGGCTCTGCCGGAGGCCTTCTTCAACCTGCGCCTCAGCCCGGTGCGCATGCTCACCT
>JBJSYW010000302.1:0-3311 GCA_046089985.1 Chloroflexota bacterium | reverse complement strand
CGCCGGAGAAGAACAGGCGCGTGTTCGGCGGCAGCAGCGACAGGTCCGGCACGCCCACGATCAACAGGTTAGCGCCCAGCCACTCGGGTTGGATTTCGGGCACCTGCAGCAGGCGGGCCACTTCGGCCAGCTCTTCGACGGAGACCAGCGAAAGCTGGCGGTCGTTGCGGATCTGCGTGCCGCGCGGGTACCAGGGGGTGCGGCTGTCGGCGGGGCGGGTGAAGCCGGCATGTTTATCGCCGGCGAACCCGGTAAACTCGGCCGTCAACTCGGGCTGGGCGGTGGTGAAAAAGGTGTCGGGGTCCAGCCCCAGGTATACGGCGCGTAAAATTCCAGTTTTTTCAGTTGTGTTTGGCATGCGCCCATTATACTTGACGGCAGGCGGCGCAAGGCGGTGGATGCCAGAAGCAACCTACATCGGATCGACTGCTTCGGCCGGTTTTTGCTGCAGCCATTCCACCAGGCCGCGCAGCTGGGCCAGCACCTTGCAGCGGTCGTCATCATCCAGGCGGTTGAACAGCATCAGCAGATCAAACTCCATAAACGACAGCGCATCCGGCTCCACCAGGCGGCGGTGCGGGTCGGGGATGAAGTACTGCAGCGGTTTGCGCAGGACGCGACACAGCATCACCAACTCGCCCACGCTGGCTTCGCGCCCGCCGTTCTCCAGGCTGCCGATGGTCTTGACCGACAGCTCCAGCGCATCGGCCAGTTCGGCCTGGGTCATGCCCACATCGAAACGCGCCTGACGCACCAGCGCGCCCATGCCGCGCGTCAGGCGGTTGGGCGGGGCTTCTTTACGGATGATCAAATCCAGGTACCTGTCAAATCGCATGATTTTTATCCTCGACAACCAGTATTACTGCCATGATACCGCGAAATATTAGGTACAAGAAACCAAAAACCTAACAAATTCTTTATGTCCAGCGCGGCGCAGGCAGGCACCCGGCGCTGCGGTGGGGCTGCAGGGGTCATCATCCGGCTGGTGATTACAACCGCGCGGTATGCCGCGCCGCGCCAGATATGATACAATATTCACAATCATGTCGCACTGCGTCAAAAACCTTGACAGGTGCGGAAGAGTCTGGTATCCTGAAACTACCGACCGTTCGGTAGGGAGGGAGCATGACGCGGGACGATATCCTGACTGCCGCAGCGCAGATCTTCAGCCAGAAGGGCTTCCACGCCACCTCGATGGCTGACATTGCCGAAGCGGTGCACCTGCAGAAAGCCAGCCTATACCACCACATCTCCTCCAAGCAGGAACTGCTGGTTGAGATGCTGGATACGGCGCTCGACCTGCTGATCCAGCGCATGGAGGGCGTGATGGCTGAGGCGCTGCCGCCCGATCGCAAGCTGCGCCAGGCGATGATCGCCTACCTGAACGTGATGATCGAAAACCGCGAGCTGGCAGCCGTGCTGCTGCTCGAGCACCGCTCGTTAGAGCCGGAATTCCTGGCCCGCCACACCCCGCGACGTGATCGTTTCGAGCGGCTGTGGCGGGATTTGATTCAGCAGGGCCTGGATGCGGAAGTCTTTTGCTGCATGGACCCGGTAATTTCGGCGCGTGCCCTGCTGGGTGTGATGAACTGGACCATCACCTGGTATAAGCCCGGCGGCCCCTTGACCGCCGACCTGCTGGCGGGGCAGTTCGCCGACCTGTTCCTGAACGGGCTGCTGAAGCGCCCCGAGCAGAGCGGAGGCGGGTTATGAGTGCCCCCGCCGCCGGCCGGCTGCAGCAGTTCGCCAGTTCCGGTGGGGCGCGCATCGTGCAGATCTCCCTGCCCGAGTTCCCCGGGCTGTGGGGCTACGTTTACCTGGTCCACGTCGAGGGCGGCCCGTACTGGACACTGATCGACAGCGGCTCCGGTTTTGGCGAGTCGAACGCCGAGCTGGCGCGCGGGGTGCAGGCGGCTTTCGCACTGCTCGGGCGGCCTGGAGCGGGCTTTGCCGACCTGACCCACATCCTGATCACCCATGCCCACATCGATCATTTTGGCGGGTTGGGCTTTATCCGCCCGCAGACCCAGGCCCGCCTGGGGGTGCACGAGCTGGACCTGCGCGTACTGACCAATTATGAAGAGCGCCTGGCGGTGGTCGGCCGGCGGCTGGACATCTTCCTGACCGAGGCAGGCATATCGCCTGAGAAGCGCGCCGGTCTTTTGGAGACCTACCGCATCACCAAGAGCCTGCACCGCTCGGTGCGGGTGGATTTTACCTATGAGGCGATCGGGATGCGCCTTGGCCCGTTCGAGTTCTTCCACACCCCGGGGCACTGCGCCGGGCACTGCGTGATCCGGTTGCACGACGTGTTGTTCAGCGGCGATCACGTGTTGGAAGACACGTCCCCGCACCAATCGCCCGAACACGTGACGCTCTCCACCGGCCTGGAGCACTACCTGCGCTCGCTGCAGACGCTCAGCGAGTGGGCCGGGGGGACGGTCCGCCTGACACTGGGCGGCCACAAGGCCCCCATCACCGACCTGTCCGGGCGCATCGAGGCGATCCGCGCCGGGCATCGGCAGCGCCTGCAGAAGGTGCTGGACATCCTGGATGAGCCGCATACGGTGAGTGAAGTTTCCAGAGCATTATTTGGGGAGGTGCACGGCTATACAGTCTTGCTGGCCCTGGAAGAAGCCGGGGCGCATGTCGAGTATCTGTACCAGCGAGGTCTGCTGGGGATCGAGAATCTGGCCGAGCTGGAGGCATCCAGCGCCGCGATCGCGCTGCGCTACCGCTGCCTGCCCTGCCGGCCGGAACTGGGGTGAGTCACGCGAAACCAGGGATTCGTTCAGGACCGGTCTTTTGACCCAAAGGAGAGCGCGATATGTATTCTTTTGACCCGACCGAAGAACAACAAATGCTGGTGGATGCCATCCAGCGCTACGCGACCAATAATCTGCGCCCGGTGATGCGGGACAATGATGAGGAAGCGAAGCTGCCGGCCAGGCTGATCGAGAAGGGCTGGGAGCTGGGCTTTTTGCAGGCTTCCATCCCCGAGCAGTATGGCGGTTTTGGCGAGCGCTCGGCGGTGACGGGCGTGCTGGCGATGGAAGAGCTGGCCTATGGCGATCTGGCCGGCGCGCTGGCGGTGATGACCCCCGGCCTGTTCGCCACCCCGCTGCTGCTGTGCGGCTCGGAAGTGCAGAAAGAGACCTACCTGCGTGAGATCGCTGAAGGCCCGTGGACACCCTACACGGCGGCGCTGATCGAGCCGAGTTTTGACTTCGACCCGAATGCGCTGCGCACCCGGGCGGCTGCGGATGGCGACGGCTACGTGCTGAACGGCGCTAAGACCTATGTGCCCTTTG
>JBJSYW010000301.1:0-7081 GCA_046089985.1 Chloroflexota bacterium | reverse complement strand
GCCGCCGGCGGGCCAGGCGTTACCGGCGCGGGCGCCGCGGCGGCCTCTGGCAGCAGGCGCTGCTCCAGGCGGGCCAGGTCGCGGCGGGTGGTTTGCAGGATCCGGGCGAGGGCACTGCGGGAGGGCGCTTGCTGCAGACGCTCGATTTGCTCCAGCGCCTGAAGCTGCCGCTGCCAGGCGGCGCGCTGCAGTTGGTCCGGTGAAGGCTGCGCACCGCTGGATGCCTGTTCCTGCTCCGTCAGCCGGCGCAATTGCCCGGCCGTCTCTGATGCATATTCCTGGGCGGCCGCCGGGTGGATGACGCGCATGCGCACCCACAGCGCCAGCGACTGCTGCAGTTCGCGCAGCGCGTGCGCCTCCAGCCGGGCGGCGGCGTCCGGCGGCGGCGGGTTATCCGGCGCAGGCGGTTCTTCCGGCGTCCGGCGCAGGCCCAACGCATGCTCCAGGGCTTCCAGTTGGGCCGTATAGCGGGTCTGCAGGTCGCGGCGCTGGGCGGCGGGCAGCTGCTGCCACCCGTCGAGTTCATCCAGCAGGAAGCGCAGGCTCCCGAGGCGCTGCAGCTGCTCGGGCGAGGAATTGAAACCGCACCCCGGGCATTCCTGGCCCGGTTGGTACTCGGCGTACATGCAGCGCGGACAGCTCAAAGCCGGCCTCCTGGTGAGACGACGATCTGCACTTGCCTGGGTTTGAGTGGATGAAGCTATTGTAGCAGATTCCGGGCTGCAATCAAAGCACCCGGGTGCGCGCAGCCTGGCGTTCAGGATCTACTCATTGAAACCCCGGCGGCGATTGGGCGTTGCGTCAGGCGCGCCGGGCCGGCGTCAGCTGTGCGGTGGACCGGGCGGGTAGATGCGGCGCAGCCGGGCCAGGCGGGCGGCCCAGGCGGCGCGCCACAGCGCCCGGCGCAGGGCGCGCCAGGCGCGCAGCGCCTGCCGCTGCTGGTAGAGATCGGGTGGGCGCGAGCTGTAGGCGGCGGCGGAAATCAGCCCGGCGAGCTGCACTGCCGGCCGGGTGGGCGGCGCGAGCTGCGGCGCGAGCTGCGGCACGAGCTGCGGCGCAGGCTGCGGCGAAATCTGCAGCCCGGTTTGCGCCGCCAGGCGCGCCTCGACGGCCTCGGCCAGCTCGAGCGGGGTCTGCCCGGGGTAGAGCGGGGCGTCGAGCCGGCGGGCGGCGGCGCGCAGGCGGTTGTGCAGTTCAGCCAGCGCCGGCCCGGACGGCATGCGCTGCAGGCGCAGCTCGTCCAGGCGCGGCAGCCCCCAGGCGGCGGTGAGCGCCAGCAGCGCCGCGCACAAGGTCAGCAGGGCGCCCGTCGGCTGGTCCGGGACCGCCGACGGGCGGGGCGGCGGCTGGGCGGGCGCGGCCTGTGCGCTGCCCGGCGCGGTGGGTTGGGTGGGCGGCTGCGCGGCTCGGGCGCTGAAATCGTCTGCCGGGCGGCTGCCGCTCGGCTCGAAGACCACCCAGCCGTACCCAACGAAGTAGATCTCCGGCCAGGAGTGCGCCTCGGCCTGAGTGACCTGGTACAGCGCCCCAGACGGGTCGTAGCGCCCGGCGGCATAGCCGACCCCCAGGCGGGCCGGCAGACCGGCGGCGCGCGCCAGCACCACCATGGCGGTGGCCGAGTAATCGCAGAAACCGCGCCGCAGGTCGAACAGGAAATAGTCGGCCACATCCCGGTCGGGCGGCGGGGCGGGCAGGTCAAGGGTGTAGGGGATGGCGCGCAGGTAGGTTTCGATGGCGCGCGCCTGGTCGTAAGCGCTGGATTGGCCGGCGGTCAGCAGGCGCGCCAGGCGGCGCAGGCGCTCGGGCAGGTCCGGCGGCAGCTGCGTGTAGCGCTCAACCAGCCAGGCCGGCCCACCGGGCGGCGCGGCGCGCAGAGCGGTTTCACCGGCGGCGGGCAGCCGGGCACGGACGGTGTAGCCGCTGCCGGCCGGGCGGCGCAGCGCCAATTGGAACAGATCGCCGGGCGGCAGCGGGGCGGGGCGGAACTCGGCCCGGTACGGGCGGTCGAGCGCCAGCGCCTGCCCGGGGGCGTATACCTGGCGAGCCAGGCGGTCAACCGGCTGGACCAGCAGGCTGATCTCCCAGCCGTGCGGCTCCTCGGCGGACGGCTGGCTGCCGGATGGCGGCGCGGCCGGTATCCCTTGGCTGGGCAGCGGCGCGCCGGCAGGGAAGTCCCAGACGGTAGGAGCGGCGCTGTACCAACCATGACCGGTGTAGTGATCGTAGCTGACGCCCAGCCAGTAGGCGCTGGGCGGCACCGGGCCGGGACCGCCGGCGCCGTTGTCCAGCACCTGCACGCTCATCACCGGCTGGAGGCTGAGCTGCGGCCCGGCGCCGAGCAGGTGCAGGCGTGGCAGTACGCCGGCCTGGGCCGGGCGCGGCAGCCCGAGCGACTCGCCGGGCGGCTCCCCGGCGGGGCCGCCCAGGGCGCGGCGCAGGTCCTGGTAGGCTTCCTGGGGCGAGAACACTGCCAGGGCGTAGGCCAGCGAGAGCACGCCCAGCACCAGTGCGCCGCTCCACAGCGCCAGGTCAAAGGCCAGATCTTCAGAGGCGTCGATCCCAGCCGCGCGCCAGGCGCGGCGGCGGCGGGCGAAGGCGCTGCCTGCCAGCAAAGCGAACCAGGCGGCCAGGGGTGGAAAAAGGAACAGAGGGGTCTTGTGCGCATAGCCGAGGACGGCGGCTGGGAGGAGCAGCGCCGGCAGGCCGGCGGGCAGCGCCCGGTCGCGGCGGGTGAACCAGCCGGCCCATGCGCCGGTGGCCCAGGCCGCCAGCAGCCAGTCGACCCGCACGGCGCGCGGCTCGCCGGTGCAGCACTGCCCGGCTGCCAGTTCCCCCGGCAGCCAGGCCAGCCCGCTCAACAGCGCAGCCAGGCGCCGACCCAGGTCGCTCAACTGTGCCAGGAACGGGCCGGGGTCGGGCAGGCTGGGCAGGGGCGCGGGCGCACCGCCGGCCAGGTTCGAGAGCCAGGTTTGCAGCGCCGGCAGCGCAGCGTCGAACAGCCATGCCTCCAGCAGCGCCAGGCCGGAGGCCAGCGCGCCGAGCAGCGGCCCAAGCAGCCCGCCGGCGGTCAGCAGCGCCCAGGTCGCGCCCAGCAGGGCCAGCAGCAGCACAGCCGGGGCGCCCGCCCAGGCCGCCGGCGCTGACCCTGCAGCCGGGGCTGCCGGCGCGTCCCCCTCCACCCGGCCGCCCGGCGAGTTTGCCGCCCGTCCAGACAGCACCCAGGCGCACAGCGCTCCCAGCAGCCCGGTCGCAGCCAGTCGGGGCCCGCTCAGCGCCTGCCCGGCGGCCGTCGCCATTGCCGCAGCGGCGCTGCCCACCAGTAGGCCCAGCAGCGCCCAGATGAGCAGGGTTTGCCCGCCAAAGCGCCGCACCACCCAGGAATACAACCTGCCCAGCACCACCGCCTCCTTATACCTGCCGCCAGGACAGGTCCTGGGCCGGGTTGGCCGTCACCGCCCGCCCGCTGGGGGTGACCCGCCAGCGCCAGTCGCGCTCGCCGGCCGGTATGATGCTGCGCTTGAGAAGCTCGGGGATGATGTGCAGGTATTGGATGCCATGCTGGGCCAGCTCGCCGGCCAGCGGATCCACGACGGGCGGGCCGGGCGAGTGCGCGGCTGCGTCTGCCGCGGTTGGGGCCGCCGCGCCGTCAAACCCGGCCGGGTCCAGGTACAACACGGTCGGGACGATGCCCTTCCAGGTCAGCGGCAGCAGCGCTTCCAGCCATGCGCCGTCCCGGTCAGGCGTGATCAACACCAGGCTGCTGCCGCCCGCCAGCGCGCCCTGCAGCCGGGCCAGCAGTTCGGCCAGCGGGCGCTCGCCCGGCTCAACCAGCGCCAGCGTGCGCAGGATCTGCCAGCGCTGGTCATCGCCCTGGCGCGGCGGCAGCCAGGCGAAAGGCTGCCCGTTAGCAGCCAGGCCCACCGCCCGGCTGCGCCGCAGCCCGCGATCGGCCAGCGAGGCCGCCAGGATCACGCCGTGCTCGGCGGTGGAGCGTGCCCCCTGCCCGGCCTGTACCCGGCGGTTCAGATCGAGCACGATCCACCAATCGCCGGAGGGCAGACTCTCGAAGGTGCGCACGAAGGGCTCGGCCCGGCGGGCGGTGGTGCGCCAGTGGACCCAGCGCAGGCTGTCGCCGGGAACGTACTGGCGCACCCCGTCGGCGCTGACGGTGCGCTCCGGAGCGCTGCGCCGCGGCCGCCCGGCCCCGGCGCGACCGCCCGGGGCCACTTCCACCTGCGGCAGCGGCGCTACCGGTGGGGTGACCATCAGCTGCACGCAGCGCGGGTCGTCCAGGCGCACCGCAAACAGCCCCAGCGGATCGGCAGCCAGCAGGCGGGTCGGCCCGAGGGTGAACAGCCCGCGCCGTTGGCACACCCCCGAGCTGCGCCAGCGGCTGCTCTCACCCGGGCCGATGCCGGTCACCAGGCCGGCGCGGTAGCCGGGCAGGGTCGAGCCGTCCTGCACCTCAACCCACAGCGCCGGCAGGCGCCCGGTATGGCGCAGCGTGAAGCGTTCTTCCAGCAGGTCGCCCACGTGCGCCCAGCCAAAGCGCATCTCGCGCTCGATCGACAGGCCCTGCTGCAGGTCGTGCGCCCACAGCCAGCCCAGGCCTAGGGCAGCCAGCACTGCGAACAGCAGGAAGCGCCAGCCGGCGTAGCCATCCAGCGCGGCCAGGGCGGCCAGCGGGATGGCGGCGCCCAGCAGGGCGCGCGCCCGGGGGGTGGCGGTCATCCGGCGGCCTGGGCGGCCTCCAGCGCGATGCGCATCTGCTGCAGATGCGATTGGAAGTGGCGCGGGTTCTCCTGCGCGCCGGCCGCCAGCCGCCAGTAAGCGCCTTTGCGCTCCAGCAGGGTGTGCGGCAGGAAGGCGAACAGGTGGGCGGTCTCCTGGAAGGCGGTCAGCAGCGCTTCCAACAGTGCGGCGAGAGAGGCATAGGTTGCCACGGTGGCCTTGACCTGGGCGTCCAGGTTGCCGGCGTAATCGTCGGCCCAACGCTCCTGCCCGCACACCAGGTCGGCCACGTACTGCTGGTAGCCGCGCTCGCTGTTAAGCAGGTGGGCCAGCACATCCTTGACGCTCCACTCGTTGGCAGCCGGCTTATAGGATGCCTGCGCATCGCTGACCCCGGACAGGAACGCCTGGATCTCGGCGGCGGCCTGTCCCTGGGCGGTGCGCATCTGCGCGGCCAGTTCCTTCAAGCTCCAGGGCACTTCGGGCAGCGGGCGGGCAGACAGCTCCATTTCCAGGCTGAGGCGCTGCGGGCCGCGGTAGACCTCCACCGGCAGGCGCTCGCCGGCGCGTTTGTTCGCCAGCAGCCCGGCGATATCGTTGAAGTTCGCCACCGGCCGCCCGTCCATCGCCACGATCACGTCGTCGCGCTGCAGCCCGGCCGCCTCGGCGCCCATGCCAGGCACCAGGTCGTCGATGCGCACGCCCTGGGTGACCGGCACGTCCTGTGCAGCGGCATGCTCCGGGGTGAAGTCGTTCAGGGTGATGCCCAGCATCGGGCGGCGCGCCAGGCGCAGATCGATGCCGGTCTCCAGCACCGAGGCCAGGTTTTCCAGGCTCTCACCCCAGCCTTTTTCGATTTCGGCCGCCACGCGGGCCCAATCCTGGCTCTCCTCGGGCAGGGCATGCTCCAATTCCAGGCGCGTGCCCTGCGCTTCGGGCCGGCAGGTGACGATCACCTCGCTGCGGTTGGGGTCGTCGCGCCCGAACCAGACAAATTCGACCTGCCGTCCGGGCTGGACGCTGGTGTACTCGCCGCCGGCGTAGTACCCGCTGTTCCAGGCCAGGTACATGCGCCCGCCGGGGCGCGGGTCAACCGTGGCAACGTCGCACAGCCACTCGCGCAGGGCGGCGGCGTTGGTGAAGGCTGCCGTCACCTGCTGTGGGTCGGCCTGGATCAATCTTTCGAAGGTGATAATGCGGATCGGCACGGCTCCTCCAAAAATTGGGCTGAGAGTAAGCGGTCAGAAAGCCAGCAGGCCGGCGATGGCCTGCCGGATGCGTGCAGCGGTGGGTACCACCGCATCCATCAGCGGAATATTGTACGGCACCGGGATATCTAGCGTGCCCAGGCGGGTGACCGGCGCATCCAGGCTGCTGAAGCCCAACTGGGCCGCGGTGGCGGCGATCTCGGCCCCGAAGCCGGCTGTCAGGTGGTCGTCGTGGACGATCAGCAGGCGGCCGGTGCGGGCCAGGCTGTCAAGCACGGCGGCGGTGTCCCAGGGGACGATTGTGCGCAGGTCTAGCAGGTCGATTTGGCCGGGGAAAGCGGCGGCGGCCTCCAGACAGCGCGCCACCAGCGCGCCCCAGGTGACCAGCGTCAACTGGCTGCCCTGCAGCAGTTGGGCGGCCTGGCCGAAGGGCAAGCAGAAGTTGTCGCCCGGGTAGGGGCGGCGGCCTTCGGGCGTGTCAAGCAGGGCGCGGTGCTCGAAGAAGATCACCGGATCGTCGCCGCGCAGGGCGGTGCGCAGCAGGCCGACGGCGTCCTCGGCGTTGGACGGGAAGGCCACCCGCCAGCCGGGGGCGTGGGCGAAGACCACCTAGGAGGTGACCGAGTGCCACGGGTCGCCGGTTTTTTTGCCGAAGCCGCCCGGGATGCGCACCACCAGCGGGGCGGCGAAGCGGTTGGCGGTGCGCCAGCGCACCGTGCCCAGGTTGTTGAGCTGCTCTGTGGCGGGATCAGCGTATTTGCGGAATTGGATCTCGGGCACCGGCAGCAGCCCGGCGGCAGCCATGCCCAGCGCCCGGCCGATGATGCCTTCTTCGTTTAATGAGGTGTCAAAGACGCGCTGTGGGCCGAAGTGGGTCTGCATATCGAGGGTGGCGCCGTGCACCCCGCCCTTGACGCCCACGTCTTCGCCAAAAACCAGCAGGCGTGGGTTGAGCCGCATCTCGGCTTCCAGCGTCCGCCGCACTGCGTCGAACAGGTTCAGGCGCGGCCCGTTGGGCTGCGGGACAGGGCTGCCCAGCGGCGGCAGCAGCCCTTCCGGGCGCAGCCCGCCCTGCCGGGGGGCCTGGCCCTCATAGAAGCGGTGGCGGGCGGCCTGATCGATGGGGGGCTCCGGGCGATCCA
>JBJSYW010000300.1:0-4847 GCA_046089985.1 Chloroflexota bacterium | reverse complement strand
CGCAGATCCTCCTGGTACATCATGTATAACTCTGTCAGGCACACGGTAACTTTGGTTAAACACTTGACGCTGAGGACTTGATCCCCGGCTCGGTGCCGAACCTGGTCAACCTGCCGCCGGGCTGCCGCTTCGCTGCGCGCTGCAAGGCGCGCGAGAAGTTTGGCCTGCAGATCTGCAGCCGTGTGGAGCCGCCGCTGACCACCGTGCAGCCGGGCCATACAGCGCGCTGCTGGCTGTACCTGGATCATGAAGACCATCACGCCCCGCTGACCCCTGCCGAAGCGGCCCAGGCCATCCAGTAAGGAGCTGACATGAGCGACACTTTGATGCAAACGCCTCCCGCCGCGGCCCGCACGGCGCCGCGGGAGCTGGTGACGGTCAAGAACCTGGTGAAATACTTCCCGGTGCGCGCCGGGCTGCTGCAGCGCGTGGTAGCCTGGGTGCAGGCGGTGGATGACATTTCGTTCAGCGTGCGCGATGGCGAAACGCTGGGCCTGGTGGGGGAATCGGGCTGCGGCAAAACCACCATCGGGCGCACCATGCTGCGCCTGATCGAGCCGACCTCCGGCTCGGTGGAGATGGATGGGGTGGATGTGCTGAAGCTGAAAGGCCCGGCGCTAAAGGCCATGCGGCGCAACATGCAGATCATCTTCCAGGACCCGTATGCCTCGCTGGACCCGCGCATCCCAGTGGGCGAGTCGATCGCCGAGGGGCTGCGCATCCACAAGATCGGCACCAAGAAGGAGCAGGACGAGATCGTCATGTCGACGCTGAAGAAGGTCGGGCTGGAAGATTACCATGCCCGCCGCTACCCGCACGAGTTTTCGGGCGGTCAGCGCCAGCGCATCGGCATCGCCCGGGCGCTGGCCTTGCAGCCGCGCTTTATTGTGGCTGATGAGCCGGTCTCGGCCCTGGATGTGTCGATCCAGTCGCAGGTGCTGAACATCCTCAAGGATCTGCAGCAGGAGTTCAACCTGACCTATGTTTTCATCGCTCACAACCTGAGCGTGGTGGAGCACATCTCGGACCGGGTGGCGGTGATGTACCTGGGCAAGATGGTGGAGCTGGCTGACCGGGACGATCTGTTCCTGAACCCGCTGCACCCCTATACCCAGGCGCTGATGTCGGCGATCCCGGTGCCCGACCCGACAGTGCGGCGCGAGCGCATTCTGCTGCAGGGGGATGTGCCCAGCCCGCTGAACCCGCCGAAGGGCTGCCGCTTCCACCCGCGCTGCCCGCTGGCGGTGGCGCAGTGCGCCGAACAAGAGCCGGCGCTGCTGGAACTGAGACCCGGTCATTGGGCCGCCTGCCACCTGGCAAAAGCCGGCTGATGGCGCTGACCGGCGGGGCTGAGCGGGGGTGCGTGTAGATTCGAGCGGATGCCGGCGGGTAATGCCGGCATCCGCTGTGTTCGTAGATTATAATAAGCGTATGTCACCCTACCGGATTCTGATCGTCGATGACCAGCGCGATGTGCGCCGGGTGCTGCGCGCCGCGCTGGAGACGCTGGGGCCGGAGATGAAGATCACCGATGTCCCCTCCGGGGAAGAGGCGATCCTGGTCATCTCGCGCCAGCCGGTGGACCTGCTGATCACCGATGTACGCCTGCCCGGCATTTCGGGGCTGGAGTTGAAGGAGCGCGCTACGGTGCGCAACCCGGAGATGAGCCTGATTATGATCACCGGGATGACCGAGCCGAAGGTTCGCCAGGAAGTGGTCAACGCCGGTGTGGATGCGTATTTCTTCAAGCCGATCGAGATGGGCGCGTTCCTGGACGCGGTGCGCCGGCTGCTGCCGCTGGACGATCGCCTGCTGCCGGTCGACTCATCGGCGGCCCGCCCCACGGCAGGAGCGCCGGCTGCACCGCAGCGCGCACAACCGTCGAGCGCAGCCGCTGCGCTGCCGGCTTTTGCGGGCAAGACGTCGCCGGCCTCACCGCCGGTGGCAGCCGCTGCCCGGTCGCCGCACAACCTTGCCGGCCGTTTGTCAGATCTGCGCAGCAGTTTGCGCGCCCAGTGCGCCTTGCTGATCGACGACCGGGGCGAGGTGATCGCCCAGGCCGGTGTGCTGCCGGTGATGCTGCCGGTGGAGGTGGTGCTGCCGCAGTTGGGCACGATCACCTCGGTCGCCACCCGCCTCTCGCTGCAATTGGGCGCCCGGCTGCCGCGCGATTGGATGGTGTTCCCGGGCGATGAAAACGACCTGTTTGTGACCCACATCGGGCAGAACGTGGGCCTGGTGCTGGTGACCGCCAACGGCGTATGGGAGGGAGCGCGGATTGGTGAGCTGATGCAGCAGGTGCGCCAGGGAGCGCGCGACCTGCTGGAGATGCTGGCCGACTGGGGTGTGCCGCTGGGCGAGACGCCCATCCCATCTTCGGCCGGCGGCCCGCAGCCTGCCCCATCCCAGCCGGCTGCCGCGCCTGAACCGGTGGCGGCGGAGGAGCTGGATGCGCTGCTGCCTGACCTGGATGCGATCTTTGGCGGCGCACACGGCGAGACGTTAAAGACGCTGGACGCGGATGCTTTCTGGGAATCGGCTGTGGCTGCCGACCCGGGGGAGAAAACCCTCCGGGCAGATGCACTTTCATATGACCAGGCGCGGCAGTTGGGCCTTGCGCCGGATGAGAAATAAAAGTACAATTCTGGTCGCCTTGTCTCCGGGTACGCTGGAGCTGGGCGTTTCAGGTCGGACAATTGGGGCGTGGTGCAACGGTAGCACAGCGGACTTTGGATCCGTATATCCTGGTTCGAATCCGGGCGCCCCAGCCTGAACACGCACGGAGAAAGTACACTAAGACGAGCGTCACACTGTGCCAGACAAGCCTGTGATGCTCGTTTTTTTATCTAGACGAGTTAGGGTTGAGGAGTACAGGTATGACAATCCAGTCGATAATCCTGGCCGCCGGACAGGGCACACGCATGCGCTCGAGCCTGCCCAAGGTGCTGCACCCGCTGCTGGGAAGGCCGCTGCTGCAATATGTGATCGACGCGGCCCGGCAGGTGAACGGCTGCGAGCCGGTGGTGGTGGTGGGGCACGCGGCCGAGACGATCCAGGCGGCCTTTGCGGACGGGCCGCGCTTTGTGCTGCAGCAGCCGCAGCTGGGCACCGGACACGCCGTCCAGCAGGCCGAAGCGCTGGTGCGTGGTCAGGCTGAGCTGGTGCTGGTGACCTATGGCGATATGCCGCTGCTGACCGCCGAGACGCTGCAGCGCATCGTCACGCTGCAGCAGGCGCACGCCGGGCCGGTGACCATGTTGAGCATTATCGCCGCAGATCCGCGCGGTTTTGGGCGTATTGTGCGGGATGCGGATGGCTCGGTGCTGGCGATCGTCGAAGAAGCCCAGGCGACCCCGGAGCAGCAGGCGATCCGCGAATTGAACGCCAGCGTGTACTGCTTCGAGGCCGAGTGGCTGTGGCAGGCGCTGAGCCAGGTGCCGCTTTCACCAAAGGGCGAGTATTACCTGACGGATGTGATTGGGATTGCGGTGGCGCAGGGACGCACCGTGCAGGCGGTGGTGCTGGAAGACGCCGAGGAGGCGATCGGGATCAACACCCGCGTGCACCTGGCCGAGGCGGAGGCGCTGCTGCGCAAGCGCATCAACCGGGAGCATATGCTGAACGGGGTGACGCTGATCGACCCGGCGACCACCTATATTGAGCCGGGGGTGCAGATCGGCCAGGATACCACCATCTGGCCCAACACCCACCTGCAGGGCAGCACGCTGGTGGGCGAAGGCTGCCGGCTGGGGCCGAACACGATCATCCGCAGTACGCGTGTGGGGGCGCGCTGCCAGGTGCTGGCCTCGGTGCTGGAGAAGGCGGTGGTGGAAGACGATGTGCAGATTGGGCCGTACGGGCACCTGCGCAAAGGCGCTCACCTGGCCCAGGGGGTGCACATGGGCAATTTCGGCGAGGTGAAAAACTCGTACCTCGGCCCGGGCAGCAAGATGGGCCATTTCTCGTATATCGGCGATGCCGAGATCGGGGCGGATGTCAACATCGGCTGCGGCACAGTGACCTGCAATTTCGACGGTCAGAACAAGAACAAGACCGTTATCGGCGATCATGTCTTCATCGGCAGCGATACGATGCTGGTGGCGCCGCTGGCGTTGGGCGAGGGGGCGCGCACCGGGGCCGGAGCGGTGGTGACCCGGGATGTGCCCGAACACAGCCTGGCGGTGGGCGTGCCGGCGCGGGTGATCCGCAAACTGGAGCACAATGATTAGTCCGCTGTGGGTGATCGTAGCGCTGGCGGCGATGCTGGTGATCGACCTGATCGCCTTCACCGCGCGGGCCGCGTTCCAGCAGGTCACCCACGCTCGCTTGCTGGGGCTGCGTGAGGGCGGCGATGCCCGCCTGAAGCGCGCCCTGGCGCTGCTGCCGGTGATGCCGCGCCTGCGCTCCAGCCTGAACCTGGTGCTGGTGGGGACGCGCTTTGGCATCGCCGGGCTGGTGATCTGGTTCGTGCTGCTGCGCCCGGTGGGGCAGTATACCCCGCTGGCGGCTGCGCTGGGCCTGGCAGCCGGGGCGCTGATCACCTTCTGGCTGGAATGGGCGGTGGAGCGCATCGCGCAGCGCAGCCCGGAGGCGACTGCCATGGACCTGGGCGGGGCGGCGCGCATCCTGATGGCAATCAGCTCGCCGTGGCTTTCGCCGCTGGCGTTAGGCACCGAGGCCCAGGCGGTGATTGAGAACCAGGGTGGGGTGACCCAGGACGAACTGAAGACGCTGGTGGACGCCGGGGAAGAAGAAGGCGTGCTGCAGGTGGGCGAGAAGCGCATGATCTACTCCGTCTTCGAACTGAGCAATACCGTGGCGCGCGAGGTGATGGTGCCGCGCATCGA
>JBJSYW010000299.1:0-5285 GCA_046089985.1 Chloroflexota bacterium | reverse complement strand
TCACGCACGACCAGGTGGAGGCGATGACGCTTTCCGACCGGGTGGTGGTGATGAACCGCGGCCGGATTGAGCAGGTGGGCACGCCGGTGGAGGTCTACCGCCGTCCGGAGACGCGCTTCGTGGCCGATTTCATCGGGCGGGCCAATTTCATTGAAGCCACTGTGCTGGACGGGCACTCGGGTGACTTGGTGGTGCAGGTTTTAGGGCAGACGCTGCGGTTGGGGCAGGCCGCCGGCGGCTACCCTCAAGGGGCGCGTGTGACGCTGATCGCCCGGCCGGAGATGATCCAGGTGGGCGAGACGGGCCAACTGCGCGGCGTTGTGCGCCGGGCAGCCTACCTGGGCAACCTGTTCGATTACGATATCCAGGTGGCCGACCAACTGCTGACCGTGGTGGACACCGATCCGCGCCACACCGTCATGTTCGCCGAAGGGGCGGAGGTGGCGGTCAGCCTGCTGGCCGACTGCATGCACGTGCTGCCCGGGTAGCATGATGGAGAAGCAACGCTACCCGGCGGTCGCGGCCGGGTTGAAAAAGCAATCTGCCGCCCGGACTTGAGCGGCAGATTGCTTTTTGATACAGCAGCACCCTTAATCCCCCGGCTGCGGATCTTCCTGGGCCGGCTCGCTGCCGGCCCCGATGCCGAGCGGCTTCCACTTGCTCTCGTCTTTCAGACGGTGCTGGAGGCCGTCTCGGTCGTGTACCTGGTCAAAGGTATCGGGTTTGATAAACATCTGCTCGCCCTGCAGCAGCCCGTGCAGACCGGACTGGCCCGGCTCGGGGCGCTTGATGCCCTTGAACTTGGCCGCATCACGCGGGGTGTAGTCGGTCGGCTCCTCGTAGGTGGTGATGTAGCCCTCGTAGTTGCGCAAGATGATCTTGTGGTCCGACATGCTCAGCATATAGTTCGGCGAAACCGGGATCTTGCCGCCGCCGCCGGGCGCATCGACGATGAACTGCGGCACGGCGTACCCGGAGGTATGCCCGCGCAGCCCTTCCATGATCTCGATGCCCTTTGCCACCGGGGTGCGGAAGTGCCCGGCGCCTTCCACCAGGTCGCACTGGTACAGGTAGTATGGGCGCACGCGGATGCGCACCAACTGCTGCACCAGCTCGCGCTGGATATCGACGTTGTCGTTCACGCCGGCCATCAGCACCGCCTGGTTGCCCAGCGGGATGCCGGCGCGGGTCAGCCGGTCGCAGGCTTCGGCCAGCTCCAGGCTGATCTCGTTGGGCGTGTTGACATGGATGTTCAACCACAGCGGGTGGTACTTCTGCAGCATGTCGCACAGTTCCTGCGTCACGCGCATTGGCATGAAGACCGGCACGCGCGAGCCGATGCGTACGATCTCGATGTGCGGGATCTCGCGCAGGCGGCGCAGGATCTCTTCCAGGATCTTGGGCGCCAGCACCAGCGGGTCGCCGCCGGAGAGCAGCACGTCGCGGATCTGCGGAGTGCGCTTGATGTAGTCCAACTGCATCTCGAACTCGGTGCGCGAGAAGGTCGCCGACGGGTCGCCGACGATGCGCGAGCGGGTGCAGTAGCGGCAGTAGGTGGCGCACTGCGTGGTGACCAGCATCAGCACCCGGTCGGGGTAGCGGTGCACCAGGCCCGGAACCGGCGAGTGGCGGTCCTCGGCCAGTGAGTCTTCCATCATCGCCGTAAAGGGCACCATCTCCTTGCTGGTCGGCACCACCTGCTTGCGGATCGGGTCATCCGGGTCATTCGGGTCGATCAGCGAGATAAAGTACGGGGTGATATCAACCCGGAACAGGTTGGCGGCCGAGAGCGCCTCGCGTTCGCTGGCGGTCAGCGGCAGGACGCGCTCAAACTCCTCCACCGTGTTGATGCGGTTGCTCAACTGCCAGCGCCAGTTGTTCCACTGCTCGTCGGGAACATCCTGGTAGATCGCGGCGCGCTTGGAGATGAAAGGGGTGTTGGACATCAAACTTTCTCCTATGGGACATCAACAATCATCGACCAGGGGCAGCCAGGTGGCTCCATTGCAAAACCGGCCGGGGGCCGGCGAACGGGGACGCGTGACGGCGCGGCTTACTGCCGCAGCCGGGGAGGATCGTGGTCGGTCCGGAAAAAGCCGGTAATTAAGCCAAAAATCTTACTGAACATATCTGAATTCTAATCCAGATCGCTGATTTGTGGGCTGGGGTTGGCGGTACTCGGGCTAATTATATATTATATATAACGAATCAGGGGGCCAAAACCACTGCCAGGCTGGACAGGTGCGCATACTGCGAGATCAGCCCACCTTCTTCGTAGACGATCAGCAGCGCCTGGGTGATATCGGTGACGGTGTAGGGCACTTCGGCGCTGAAGAGCGCAAAATCGCCGGGGATCACCACCTGGATGCCTGCCAATCGCTGGCCCAGCACGCGCCCGTCGGAGGCCACCAGCATCACCCGCAGCGGCTGGTCCACGTTGTTCAACAACGCCCGGCCGCGCACCACCATCCGCCCGCCCACGATCAACGCGCTGGGGCGCGGCTCCTGGATATCGATGCGCGTCAGCAGCGCCGTGGCGGGGTTGACCTGGTTGTCGCCGGCCGACAGCAGCACCAGGTTGACCGAGTTGACCGCCAGCATGCGCCCCTGGGCGTCTTCCACGCTGACCACCAAGCGCCCGATCTCGGCCACACCGGGGATCTCGAACTCCAGGCTGACGCCCATGCGCGCCAGTTCCGAGCCGTCGCTGCGCGACTGGCGCAGGTGGCGCGCCAGCAGGCGTCCGTCCTCGCCGTACAACTCGATGCGCGCCGCCTTGGCGGTGGGCAGTTCGATAAAGGTGTTAACGTCGATCGGCGACAGCACGCGCGACATCTCGCCCAGGCGGTAGATTTGCACCGCTGCGTTGGGCACCGGCGGCGCCTGGGTGGGCGTGGCGGTCTGGGGCGGCTGCCCGGCTTGCATGGTGGCTGCCAGCGCCGTGGCAAGCTGCACCGGGTCGATGGTGGGCGTGGCGCTGGGAGCGGCGGTGGCGCTGGGGGCCGGCGTGCGTGTAGGGGCCGGCGTACGCGAGGGAGTCCGGGTGGGGCCGGTTTCAGGGCCGTTGGTCTGCGCCGGCGGCTGTGCTGCCGGGCCGCCGGCCGCCGGCGTGCCCGTACCCGGCGCATCCACAGCGCCGGCCGCGGTCGCTGCCGGCATGGTTGCCCCAGCGGCGCTCCCGGCCGTTTTGGACGCGGATGGGGCGATGACCCCTCCGGCCACCAGGGTCTGCGCCGCGGCGGTGGAGGCAAAACCAGGCGGCAGGGCGGTGGGCTGGCCAGACAGCGGCAGCCCCGCACAGCCGGCCAGCAGCAGCGCCAGGGCCAACGCCAGGGCCGGCCAGGCAAGCCGCGTCTGTCCGTCCGGACGCTTCGCCCGTCCGGACGCAAGGTGGGCCGCCGGCCGCCGGCCGGGCGGCCGGGCAGGCCCGGTGGTCTTACAGACCGTACAGCTCACCGTACTTCCTGTTCAGGTAGGCCATGTACGGCTGCGGGTCGATCGGCGAACCGGTAATGCGCCGCACCAGATCCTGCGGCTCGAATTTGGCCCCGTGGCGGTGGACCTTCTCGCGCAGCCAGCCCAGCAGCGCGCCAAACTCGCCGGCGCGCACCTGATCCTGCAGGTCCGGCAGATCGGCCTGCATGCGCTCCCACAACTGCACCGAAACCAGGTTGCCCAGCGCATAGGTGGAGAAATAGCCGATCATCCCGCCCGACCAATGCACGTCCTGCAGCACGCCGCTGGCATCGTCCGGCGGGGCGCTGCCCAGGTACTCCTGCATGCGTTCGTTCCAGATGCGCGGCAGATCCCTGACCTCGATCTTGCCTTCCATCAGGCCGATCTCGATCTCCAGCCGCAGCATGATGTGCAGGTTGTAGGTGGCTTCGTCGGCCTCGACGCGGATCAGCGACGGCTTGACCTTGTTAATGCCTTTGTAGAAGGTTTGCAGATCCACGCGGCCCAGTTGGGCCGGGAAGATCTGCTGCAGTTGCGGGTAGAAGTGCTCCCAGAAGGCCAGCGAACGGCCGATCAGGTTCTCCCACATACGCGATTGCGACTCGTGCACCGCCAGCGAAGCGCCGCCGGCCATGGGGGTGCGGAACAGCGCTGCAGCCACGCCCTGCTCGTATAGGGCGTGCCCGGCTTCGTGCATCGTGCCGAACAAGGCCGTGTTCAAGAAATCCGGGTAGATGCGCGTGGTGATACGCACATCGTCGCTGTTGAACCCCTGGGTGAAGGGATGGGCCGATTTATCCTGCCGGCCGCGCTGCCAGTCATAGCCAAAGCGCGTGATCACCTGCACGCCGAAGTCCCACTGCTTCTGTTCGTCAAAGGGTTGGTGCAGGAAGCTGTCGTCGGGCACGGGCTTCTCGGCGATGCGCCGCACCAGCGCCACCTGCTGCGGGCGCAGCCAATCGAAGATGGCGCGTACGTCGGCCGTCTTCATCCCGGGTTCGTAGTCGTCCAGCAGCGGGTCATAGATATGGTCATAGGGCGCGAACAGCCCGGCATACCGCCGGCGCAGATCGACGATCTTTTCCAGGTGGGGTTGGAATTTGGCGAAGTTGTCTTCGGCGCGGGCTTCGGCCCACGCGCCGTGAGCCAGGGCGGTCGCCTGCGACAGTTCGGCCACCAGCGTTGAGGGGACCAGGGCGGATTTCTGGTAGTTGCGCCGGGCGGCGCGCACCAGGCAGGCTTCGTCCGAGTCGGGGTCCATCCCGGCGGTTTCGACCGCCAGTTCATCCAGCAGGCGGCCGACCTGCGGGTCGATGAACTTGGTATGAGCCAGCGATAGCAGCGTGGAGAGGGCGTAGGCGCGCCCCATTGCCCCACCGGGCGGCATATAGGTCTGCTGGTCCCAGCCCAGCAGCGCCGCAGCGCTGTGCAGATCGCCGATCTCGCCCAGGGTGTTTTTTAACGTTTCAAATTTGTTGGACATACCCAAGCGCTCCCATGTGAACCGGAATTGAAGATGAGATGCGGGGTAAATTGTACCGCAATTCCGGTCCTTGCGCTGTGGGGGGCCGGGCCGGGCGCGCCTGCCGCCATGTCCCAGGCGGTTAGCCGGCTGCGGCCGGCGGGAGGTGACGGCGGCAAAAGGATTGGCCGGGCAGCGGGTGATTTTTGCACTGCGCCCCGGCCTGGGTACGCGCCTGGCAGCGGGCCGTGTCCCCGCCGTCTGGTTCAACTGCGGCTGATTGCTCAGCCGTGGCGGCCGTGGCGGCCGGGGCGACCGGCCTGGTCGCAACCTCCGCCGGTTTATTGGGTTCAGCCCTGACCGCCGC
>JBJSYW010000298.1:0-7008 GCA_046089985.1 Chloroflexota bacterium | reverse complement strand
CGAACTGCTGCGCCCGATGAAAGACGCCGACGCGCCGGTGACCTGCCAGAAGTGCGGCAGTGGGCGCACCGCGCGCATGGTATCGGTGTGCAACGCCAGCAGCGGCGGGCGGGTGATCGCCGGCGGCGGGTGCGCCGGCGGCGGCGGGTGCGCCGGCTGCGCCGGCGGTTCGTGCGGATCGTGCGGGCGCTAGTCTGCGCCCTGAAAGGAGCCTGCGATGGAGCCGGTTGAACTGATCCTGGCGGTGTATCCCGACCCGCAGCGCGCCCCAGAGGTATTGAAGCGCCTGCGCCTGCAGCAGGCCGAGCGCAAGCTGAAGGTGTTCGACGCGGCGGCTGTTTGCCGTGACGCCCGGGGGACCACCAGCGTCAGCGATGAGGGCGACCTGGACGCCCGGCGCGGTTCGCTGTTCGGGGCGATTGTGGGCGGGCTGATCGGTCTGCTGGGCGGGCCGGCGGGGATGGTGGTGGGAGCGGCGGCGGGCGCGGCCACCGGCGGTCTGGTGGCGCACAGCACCGACCTGGGCTTCGACCAGAAGATGGTCAACCAGGTCAAGGAAACCGTGCAGCCGGGCACTTCGGTGATGCTGGTGCTGGTTGAGCGGCCGTGGGCCGAGAGCGTGGCGCAGTTTTTGGACCAGGCGGAAGCGCGGGTGTTCCGCGGTCTGTTGAAAGACGACCTGGTGAAACGGCTGCAGTCCAACGACTAGCAGCCCGCGGCGTCCAGCAGTTCCTGGTACAGCCGGTCCAGCCCGGCGAGCATGGTTTGTAGATCGAATTCGGCTGCTGCTGCCCGGCCGCGTGCGCCCATCTCCTGGCGCAGCAGCGGATGATTGACCAGCTCGATCACGCGCCCGGCCATGCCGGGCGTATCGCCGGGGGTACACAGGAAACCGGTCTGCCCGTCTTGGACGGCCTCAACGACGCCATCGGCGTGGTTGGCCACCACCGGCAGACCCATTGCCATTGCCTGCGGGATGACGCGCGGCAGCCCTTCCCACAGCGAACTGAGCAGGAACACGTCCATCACCGCCAGCCAGCGCGCCACGTCCCGGCGCAGGCCGGGCAGCAGCGTTCGCCCGGCAATGCCTTCGGCCTGTAGGGCGGCCTGCACGCTGGCGTGCAGCGGGCCATCGCCGACCAGCACGAAGCGCGCCTGGGGGCAGGCGCGGGCCACGATCCCGGCGACCTTGACCCAATCGAGCGGGTTCTTCTGAGCTGAGAAGCGCCCGACATTGCCGACCACCACCTCGTCTGGGGCGACGCCCAGCGCGGCGCGTTCGGCCTGCCGGTCATAGGCGCTGGGGACAAATTCGTCCAGCGGGATGCCGCTGCGCAGCAGGCGGTATTGGGCGGGCTGGCCGATGCCGGCCTGCAGCCCTTTGTGGATGTCGCGCTCGGTCACCACCACCAGCGCATCGCTGCTGCGCGCCATCCAGCGTTCCAGCAGGATATAGGCCCGGCGCACGGCGGGTGACATGTAGTCGTGGAAGCTCCAGCCGTGGACGGTGTGCACGACCACCGGTGTGCCGGCCAGGCGGGCGGCCAGGCGGCCGAGGATGCCGGCTTTGGAGCTGTGGGTGTGGACGATGGCGTAGCCGTTCCGGCGCATCAGCCGGTACTGCGAGAGCAGGCTGCGCAGGTCGTGCAGCGGGCTGACCTGGCGCAGCAGGTGCGGGTCGATGATCAGGGGCGTGTTCTGGCGCACTTCGTCGATCAGGCTGCCCTCGCTGCCGGTCTGCGGACCGCTGAGCACCTCGATCTGGTAGCGCTCGCGGGGCAGGCGGGCGGCAGTGTACAGGGTGTTCTCCTGCGCGCCGCCGACGATCAGGCGGGTGATGGTGTGCAGCACGCGCACGGGAGCGCCGGCGGGCAGTGGGTCAGGCGAGGGCGGCATGGTAGACCTCCAGGGTCTGTTCGGCGCAGCGCTGCCAGGTGAAGCCGGCCGCGCGGGCGCGCCCGGCGGCGATGCAGCGCAGGCGCTGCGCGCCGCCGGGGAGCACGGCCTGCAGCGCTGCTGCTGCTGCTGCGGGGTCGTCGGGGGGCACAGCCAGGGCGGCCTCCCCGGCTACTTCGGGCAGGGCGGTGCGGTCTGAGATGACCACTGGAACCCCGCTTGCCATCGCTTCCAGCACCGGCAGACCGAAGCCTTCGTAATAGGACAGCAGCGCCAGCGCCGCAGCGGCCTGGTAGAGCGCCGGCAGGTCGGCGTCGGGTGGGTTGTCAATCCAACGCACGCAGCCGGCGATGTCCAGCTGCGCGGCGAGCTGCCGCAGGCCCTGGTCGCCGGCGTAGGGGTTCCCGGCAAGGACTAAGAGATGGGCGGTGCGGGTTTCAGCGGGCAAGGCGGCGAAGGCGCGCAGCAGGCCGGGGATGTTTTTGTGCGGCCGGCGCTCGCCCAGGAACAGGATGTAGGGCTGGTCGAGGCGGTAGCTGCGGCGGACGGCTTGCAGCGCGGAGTCCGGCAGGGGTTGGAAACAGCGTTCATCCACGCCTTCGTAGATCACCTGCACGCGCTGCGGGTCGGCTCCCAGGCGGCGCAGCACATCCTGGCGGGTGAACTCGGAGACGACGATCAGGCGGCGGGCGCGGCGCGCGGCGCTGCGCATCAGCAGCGCCATCGCCAGGCGGCGGGCGCGCCCGAACTGGGGGAAGAAATCCGGGCGGGCCAGGTATTTCAGATCGTGCAGCGTGGCGACCAGCGGGCCGGGGGCCAGCAGTGGCAGGTCAAAGTGTGGGTAGTGGAACAGATCGTAGCGCGCCCGGCGCAGAGCGGATGGGATGGCCCACTGGGCGCGCAGGCTCATATGCGCCAGCGGCAGCGCGTGCAGGCGCAGGCGCGGCGAATCCAACCGGCGCAGCGCATGCCCGGCGGGCAGGCCGGCTTGGACCCAGAATTCAAAGCTGTCCGGCCCGTTCAGCCCGGCGAAACCCTGCGCCAGCCCGACCAGGTAGCGACCGATGCCGGTCATCTGCCCGGGCAGCGCCAGGCGGGCGTCGATCAGGAAGTGCATAGGGTTGTCTCACGCATGCGGGGCGTCCATTCGCTGTTCAGTATACCACCCCGGCTCAACCCAGCCGGCGGCGGATCTCGTAGCGCAGCTTGCGGCGGCCTTTGACCAGATAATACAGGTAGTTGTGCATGCGTTTGCGAGCCGGCGGGACGAAGGCGGTGGGTCGGCTGAAAATGCGCTCAAATGCGGCGGCGATGTTCTCGGCCTTGCAGAAGTCCTTCTCCTGCCCATCCTGCAAGAACGGCTGCGAGAGGTATTCGCGGTACAGGGCCTCGTCCTGGTCAATTTGTCGCACCACCTCGATCACTTCGTCGAAACTGCGGTAATCATGGCAGTTGATGAACGCCCGGGGGTTGAAGTCCTCGACGATTTCCGGGTTGCCCCAGTAGATCGGGATGGTGTTGGTCACCAGGGCGTCCAGCAGTTTTTCGGTGGTATACCCCGGGTAGGAGGCGTTCTCAAAGGCGATGTTAAACTTGTAGCCGCTCAGCCAGGCGTTTTTATCGGGCACCCGGTAGCCCAGGTTGTTCAGCACCTTACCGCCCGAGTCGACCGGTTTATAGGCGCAGAGCTGCTCGAAAAAGGCGCTGCGCTGGGTGGCGCCTGGGTTGGACGAGATGAAACTGCAAAACTTGCGCGGCTCGGACAGGACACGCTGCGGGTCACGCGGCTGCAGCGCCAGCGGATACTCGTTGACCAGGCGGTAGTAGGGCAGGCGGTAATTGCGCTCGGTGATCGGAAAGTCAAAGGAGAAGGCGTAGTCGCACTCGGCGAAGTTGGGTCGGTCGTTTTCACCGGTGTAGAAGATGCGCGTACAGTTGTATTTGAGGTGTTCCAGGCCCATCACCGAGTAGAGCAGAAAGTCCGGCCGGTCGCTCAGCTCGATTTCCCAGTACTGCGACAGAAAGCGATAGAACCAGTTGCGCTGCATTTCCTCCCGGGTGGGGGGATGCCAGAAATCGACCAGCTTGAGCCTGATTTTTCCGCCAAATGCCATGCCTGCTCTCCTGTGGGGGCCGTCCTCTTTGCCGAGGCGGGTGACAAGGGAAGTATAATACGCTTCGATGAGCGCTGCCAATCCAAATGACCGCTTCCATATCCATGTCGAGCCGGTGCGCGGTTTCGCCCTGCTGGACCTGGCGGAGATCTGGCAGTACCGGGAGCTGCTGTTCTTCCTGGTCTGGCGGGATATCAAGGTGCGCTATAAGCAGACCCTGCTGGGGGCGGCCTGGGCGGTGCTGCAGCCGGTGGCGACGATGGTGGTGTTCAGCGTGATCTTCGGCCGGCTGGCGGGGATGCCGTCCGACGGGCTGCCGTACCCGCTGTTCAGCTTTGGGGCGCTGCTGCCCTGGCAGTTGTTCTCGTATGCGCTGAATGAGTCAAGCAACAGCATCGTGAACAACCAGCGCCTGGTGACCAAGATCTACTTCCCGCGCCTGGTGGTGCCGGCGGCGGCGGTCACCGCCGGGCTGGTGGATTTCGCGATTGCGCTGCTGGTGCT
Source organism: Chloroflexota bacterium (assembly GCA_046089985.1). Classification (GTDB taxonomy): domain Bacteria; phylum Chloroflexota; class Anaerolineae; order Anaerolineales; family UBA4823; genus RBG-16-57-11. Next base: position 2,494 of record JBJSYW010000298.1, on the reverse strand, counting down.
GTTCGGGCTGATGCTGTACTACGGTGTGCCGCTCACTGCCCGCTTGCTGGCGCTGCCGGGGTTGGTGCTGTTGGCGTTGGCCAGCGCCCTGGCGGTGGGGCTGTGGCTGTCGACGCTGAATGTGCGCTATCGCGACGTGCGCCATTTCACACCCTTTATCACCCAGCTGTGGTTCTACCTGACCCCCATCGCTTACCCCACCAGCCTGGTGCCGGAGGCGCTGCGCCCACTGTACGCCCTGAACCCGATGGTGGGGGTGGTGGAGGGTTTCCGCTGGGCGCTGCTGGGCGCCCAGGCGGTGGACGGCGGCGTGATCGCTGTTTCGAGCGCGATGGTGCTGCTGCTGCTAATCGGCGGGCTGTTTTATTTCCGGAGCATGGAGACGGTGTTCGCCGACCTGCTATGACCAGCCAAACCGCTGCCATCCAGGCCCGGGGCCTGGGCAAACGCTACCGCATCACCCGGGCGCACCAGCACCAGACGCTGCGCGACAGCCTGGTGGCGCTGCTGCGGGCGCCGCTGCAGCGGCTGCGTGGCCTGGCGGATGAAGCCCACCCGGAGTTTTGGGCGCTGCACAACGTCACCTTCGACGTGCCGCATGGGCAGGCGCTGGGCATCATCGGTCGCAACGGGGCCGGCAAAAGCACGTTGCTGAAAGTGCTCTCGCGCATCACGGCGCCCACTGCCGGCAGCCTGGACCTGTACGGGCGGGTGGGGTCGCTGCTGGAGGTGGGCACCGGCTTCCACCCCGAGTTGAGCGGGCGAGAGAACATCTTCCTGAACGGTGCGATCCTGGGGATGACGCGCAGCGAGATTCTGCGCAAGTTCGACGAGATGGTCGATTTCGCGGCGGTGGAGCAGTTCATCGATACCCCGGTGAAGTTCTACTCCAGCGGGATGTACATGCGCCTGGCATTTGCGGTGGCGGCGCACCTGGAGACCGAGATCCTGCTGGTGGATGAAGTGCTGGCGGTGGGCGATGCTTCCTTCCAGAAGAAATGCCTGGGGAAGATGGGCGATGTGGCCCGGCAGGGCCGCACGGTGCTGTTTGTCAGCCACCAGATGAACGCTATCGAAGAGCTATGCTCGCGCTGCATTCTGCTGCAGAAAGGCGAGCTGGCCGCGGACAGCCTGGATGTGCGGCAGGTGATCCACCAGTACCTGGCGGGGGACCAGGACAGCGCCCCGGGCGGTTGGGCCGGCAGCCCGGCGGCTTATCAGAACCCATATTTCAAGCCGCTGAGCTTCCGCCTGGTAGGCAGCGACGGGCAGCCGGTTGCCCTGCCGGTGCGGAACGATGCGGCGCTGTTCATCGAGATTGAAGGGCAGATCGATGTGCCGGACCCCAGCCTGACGGTGGGTTTTGCGGTCTACGATGAAGCCAACCGGCTGCTGTTCTGGTCCTACCAGACCGACCAGCCCGAAGCGAGCTGGCCGCAGCTTTCAACCGGCCGCAACCGCCTGCTGGGCGAGCTGCCCGCCCGCTTGCTAAACGAAGGCGCCTACCGCTTTGACCTGCTTGGATCGCTGCACTTCCGCCAGTGGTTGTTTGAGCCGGGCAAAGATGTGCCTTCCTTCCAGGTGGAGATTCAGGGCGGGTTGAGCGACTCGCCGTACTGGATCATGAAACGCCCGGGGATCCTGGCCCCGGTGCTGAAATGGGTGCGGCTGTGAGCCCCGCGGCTGCTCCGCTGGCCGCGATCGTCTTCAGCCGCGACCGGGCGATGCAGCTGGACGCGCTGCTACGCTCGTTTTTTCTGCACCGCCAGGACGATGCCCCGCTCGAAATCTCCGTGCTGTATGCCGCGACTACGCCGGCATTTGCCGCCCAGTACCGCGATCTGTCCCGGGAGCGCTGGCCCGGGCAGGCGTATGCCCGGCTGCATTTTGTGCGCCAGGCAAATTTTTACCGGGATGTCTTCCGGCTGTTGATGGGAACCTGCTATACCTCGCTGGCCCCACTGTATTACCGGGTGACGCTGCAGCGGCGGCTGGGGCTGCAGCGCTGGGCCGGTTGCTGGCCGCTGCGCTCGCAGGCCGAGATCGTGCTGTTCCTGGTAGATGACAGCCTGTTTGTGCGCCCGTTCTCGCTGGCGCAGGCAGCTGGGTGCCTGCGTGATCATCCGGACTTGCTGGGGTTCTCGCTGCGCCTGGGCCGCAACACCGGCTATTGTTACACCCGGGATCGCCCACAGGAACTGCCGCAGTTCAGCGAGCTGCAGCCGGGAATTGTGCACTTCGATTGGACCCGCGCCCAGGGCGACTTCGCCTACCCGTTGGAAGTGTCCAGCTCGGTCTACCGGCTGGCAGATGTACTGCAGAGCTTGCAGACCAAACCGTTTGACAACCCGAACGAGTTGGAAGACGCAATTTCGGCCGGCGCAGAGCGCTTCCGGGCGCAGCGCCCGCGGCTGGCCTGCCTGGAACTCTCGGCGGCCTTCCCCGGCCCGGTTGCGGCTTACCGCCTGCACGGTATTGACCGGCACCGAGAAGG
>JBJSYW010000297.1:0-4742 GCA_046089985.1 Chloroflexota bacterium | reverse complement strand
CTCTTCGCTGGCGGCGGCCCTGCGGGCGGCGGGGGCGCGCATTGCCATCGGCCACCAGGCGGCTAATATCGCCGGGGCCGACCTGGTGGTGCGCTCATCGGCGGTGCGCTCCGATAACCTGGAAGTGCAGGCGGCGCTGGCTGCCGGCATCCCGGTGCTGCGCCGCGAGCAGTTCCTCGACCAGCTGATCGGCCGGCAGCAGGCGGTTGCTATCGCCGGCACCCACGGCAAGACCACCACCACCTCGATGGTCGCCTGGATGCTCACTGCCCTGGGGCTGGAACCGTCGTTCGTGATCGGCGGGGTGGCGGCCAACCTGGGCGCTAACGCCCACGCCGGCGCCGGGCCGCATTTTGTGATCGAGGCGGATGAATATGACCGCATGTTCCACGGCCTGCATCCACAGGTTGCCGTGGTGACCAACCTGGAGCACGATCACCCCGACTGCTACCCCACCGGAGCCGAATATTACGCCGCCTTCGAGCAGTTCGCTGCTCAACTGCAGCCGGGCGGGACGCTGGTGTCCTGCGCCGATGATCCCGGGGCCGCGCGCCTGCTGGCCCACGGTCGGGCCGCCGGGCAGCGGGTGCTGGCCTACGGTATCGACGCCCCCGGCTGCGAGCTGCAGGCGCTGGCCGCGCATGCCAATGCCCGCGGCGGATACGACTTCCAATTGCAGCGCAGCGGCTTGTCCGCTGCGCCGGTCAGTGTGTCGCTGCAGGCCCCCGGGCTGCACAACGTGCGCAACGCCTGCGCTGCGCTGGGTGTGGCGCAGGCGCTGGACCTGCCGCTGGAGCCGGCTGCCGCCGCGCTGGGCGAGTTCTACGGCGCCGGGCGGCGCTTCGACGTGCGCGGCGAGCCGGGCGGGGTGCTGCTGATTGACGATTACGCCCACCACCCGACCGAGATCCGCGCCACGCTGCAGGCAGCGCGGTCGCGCTACCCCAAGCGGCGCATCTGGGCCGCCTGGCAGCCGCACACCTATTCGCGGCTGCGGGCTCTGTTTGCGGCTTTCACCGCCGCCTTTGACAACGCCGACCAGGTGCTGGTGACCGATGTTTACGCGGCCCGCGAGACCCCGCCCGACGACGGGTTCTCGGCCCAGGCGGTGGTCGACGCGCTAGCGGCTCGCCTGGGCGCAGGGCGCGTCCACGGCCCGCTGGGTGTGGCGGCCGCGCACGCCTGGTTAGCCGGCGCGCTGCAGTCCGGCGACGTGCTGCTGGTGCTCTCGGCCGGGGACGCCGACCGGGTGACCGCCGGCCTGATGGAGGACCTGCCCCGGCTGTCCCGGTTGGCAGGAGGAGGATCCGATGGCGGATGAAGTGCGCAAATTCGAGGCGGCTGCTGCAGGGCTGGAAGGCGCCCGGCTGCAGCCCCGCCCACCACGCAGCGAGGCTGGCGGTCCCGCCGGTCAGCCGGCCGGCGCCGGGGAGGCGCTGCAGCCGCTGGTTGTCAACCATGTGCCGCGCAGCCTGGTCGAGCGGCTGATCGGTATGTTGAAGGAGAGCTGAACCTGTGATGCCCGTTCGCACCGGCCCGTTTGACCTGCGCCCGCTGGAAGAGCGCTTCGGAGCGCGCCTGCTGCGCCAGGCGCCTCTGGCGCGCTACACCGCGGCGCGCCTGGGTGGGCCGGCCGATGCGTTCCTGGAAGTGGAGACGCTGGAAGAACTGGTGCAGGCCGTGGAGCTGGCCTGGGCGGGCGGCCTGCCGCTGCACCTGTTGGGCGGCGGCTCGAACGTGCTGGTCAGCGACCGTGGGGTGCACGGGCTGGTGGTGCTCAACCGGGCCAGGGCGGCGCATTTCGACCTGCCTGCCGATCCGGCCCTGCCGCCCACGCTGTGGGCCGAGTCGGGGGCCAATTTCGGCCTGCTGGCCCGCCTGGCGGCGCAGCGCGGCCTGGCAGGGTTGGAATGGGCGGCGGGTATCCCCGGCACGCTGGGCGGGGCGGTGGTGGGCAATGCCGGGGCGCATGGCAGTGATATGGCCGCCATGCTGGAATTGGCAGAGATCTTGCAACCCGGGCCTGCAGGGGAAATTCCTGCATCTCGTGAGACCTGGCCTGTGACTATGCTGCAGTATGCTTACCGCACCAGCCGATTGAAACGCACGCCTGGGGCCGTGGTGCTGTCTGCCCGGCTGCGGCTGCAGCGCAGCACGCCCGAGGCGGTGCAGACCCGCAGCGACGAATTGGCAGCGTATCGCAAACGCACCCAACCGCCGGGCGCCAGCCTGGGCTCGATGTTCAAAAACCCGCCGGGCGATTATGCCGGGCGGCTGATCGAGGCGGCGGGCCTGAAGGGCGTCCAGTTGGGCGGGGCGCAGATCAGCCCGGTACACGCCAATTTCTTTATCAACCTGGGTTCTGCCAGCGCCGCCGACCTGCGCGGCCTGATCGACCTGGCGCGCGAGCGGGTTGCCGCGCAGTCGGGTGTGAACCTGGAGCCGGAGATCGAACTGATGGGTGAGTGGTGATGACGACTGATTCAGGCAAGATCCGCCTGGGGGTGATCTTTGGGGGCCAATCCGGCGAGCACGAAGTCTCGCTGATGTCGGCGCGTTCCGTGCTGGCAGCCATCGACCCGGCTCGCTACGCGGTGACCCAGATCGGCATCACCCACGATGGCGCCTGGCTCAGCGGCCCGGACGTGCTCGACGCGTTCATCGCCGGTCGCCCGGAGCGCCTGTCATCGGTGGCGCTGCTGCCCGACCCGACCTTTGCCGGGCTGTATGGCAGCGCTCCGGTGGGCAGTTCGCACGTGCTGGAACTGCTCACCGCACTGGACGTGGTTTTCCCGGTGCTGCACGGTACCTTTGGCGAAGACGGCGCCCTGCAGGGCCTGTTTGAACTGGCTGGGCTGGCCTATGTGGGGGCGGGGGTGCTTGGCTCGGCGGTCGGCATGGATAAGGGCGTTTTCAAATCGGTGATGCGCGCCGCGGGTATCCCGGTGGTGGACTGGATCATCGCCAACCGCAGCGAGATCGAACGTGACCCGCAGGCGGTGATCGACCGGGCGCAGGCGCTGGGCGAGTATCCACTGTTCGTCAAACCGGCTAACCTCGGCTCATCGGTGGGCATCACCCGCTGCAATTCCGGCTCCGACCTGTTAGAGGGTCTCTACGAAGCGGCGCGCTTCGACCGGCGTGTGCTGGTGGAGCGCGGGGTGACGAACCCGCGTGAGATCGAGATCAGCGTGCTGGGCAACGCCGACCCGCAGGCTTCCCTGCCGGGCGAGATCCGCCCCAGCCGAGAGTTTTATTCCTACGAGGCCAAGTACATCGACGGCGCCTCGGAACTGATTATCCCCGCCGGCCTGCCGCCCGGCATGACCGAAGACCTGCGCCGCATGGCGCTGCAGGCCTATCGGGCGATCGACTGCGCCGGCATGGCGCGGGTCGACTTCTTGCTGGAACGGGACGCTCCCGGGCGCCTGTACCTGGGCGAGGTGAATACGATCCCCGGGTTTACCCAGATCAGCATGTATCCCAAGCTGTGGGAGCACAGCGGCTTGCCCTACCCGCAGTTGATTGACCGGCTGGTGGAGTTGGCCATGGAACGTCACGCCGAGCGCAGCCGCACCGAGCGCCGCTACCGGAGGGAAGACGGATGAGCGCAGAAGACCGCACCACACGCCGCACCGATGAAATTCGCCGCCGGCGGCTGGCTGAATCGCACACTGCCCGGCTGCAGCCGGCCCCCCAGCGGCCTGAGTCGCTGCTGGACCGCCTGGTGGGTGGCGCTAGCCGCCGGCGCGCCGCATCCAGCCGGCCCGCCTCTCCGCTGCGCTCCGCCCCGGCGTCTCGCCGGCGTCCGGTCAGCAGCGCCGGCGGCCTGCCCCCGGTGATGGCGCGCACGCCCATGTCCTCCGCCGCCCCGCACACCACCCGTCGCGCCAGCCGCGCCCGCCCGGTCTACACTGTCTCGCTGGGCCAGAACGTGGAGATGCGCCTGCCCAGCATGCCGCGGGTGGGTTTCAGCTGGCGTGCGGTTTCGATCACCCTGCTGGCCCTGCTGGGCGCAGCGCTGTATTGGATGGGCACGGCCCCCACCTACCGGGTGGAAGCCGCCCAGATCGGCGGGCTGCAGCACCTCACCAGCGGCGATGTGCACAAGGAACTGGCCTTCACCGGCGAGTCGATCTTCACCCTGGACCCCGAGCAGATCCGCCAGGATTTGATGGTTGTTTTCCCGGAGTTCTCTGCCGCTCAGGTGACGGTGGAACTGCCCAACACGGTATGGATCACCGTCACTGAGCGTGTCCCGGTGCTGGTGTGGAAGCAGGATGGTAAGTCCTTCCTGGTGGACAGCCAGGGTATGACCTTCCCATCCCGCAGCGAGCAGTTATCCGCCGGCTTGCCGCTGGTGGAAGCCAAAGGCGCGCCGCCGCTGTACGCTGGTGGAGCGCCCGCCCCGGAGGAAGACGAGCACGTCGACACGGTGGATGAAGCGGTGGACGCGGCCGGCGAGCAGCTGGCCCGGGCGCTGCCCGACCGCCTGCGGGTGAAGTTCCCCAGCGAGAATAAAGCCGTCTCGCTGCTGGCTCCCGAGGTGGTGCAGGCGATCCTGCAAATGTTGGAGCAGGCGCCGCCAGATTCACAAATTATTTACGACCCGCAGCACGGCTTTGGATGGCAGGACCGGCGCAATTGGATGGTATACTTCGGAAATTTTGAAGATATGGAGCTGAAACTGCATATTTACCGGGCAATTCTGGATCAGCTCAAGGCTTCTGGCAGCCGACCGG
>JBJSYW010000296.1:0-9232 GCA_046089985.1 Chloroflexota bacterium | reverse complement strand
GGCAAGGGGAGCGGGAGTGGTCGCCGAAGCCGGTCGATAAAAAACTGCTCGACCCGGATTTGCAGAAGGCACACAAGGGGGAGTTGTTTGATCTTGGGTCAAAAGAAACCGATACAGTGCTCGGCAGGCCGATTGATCTGTCTGGGCGCTACGGGAACGATCAGTTCCGTGGAGAGGGGATAGATCTGACTGGAAGGGGTAAGAAACATATCCGAGATTCGCACCCCGACCAGGCCGATTGGCTTAGCAAAAATCAAGATCTGGTCTTAAAAGCCATTGATGATCCCCTATTTGTAGATGTTACCCCTCGTCTAGCGGGCGCTTCTGGCTGGAACATAGCCCATATTGTTTATATCGGCCAGGATGATTATCCGTTTTTGAATGTTGTCTTGAATTTTCACAGCGGGCAAGTAAAAGTATGGACCATGTTTAAGGCACCGAAGGGTTACGTGTATGCGGCTGACGGAAACATAAAAACCAGGTGGAGAAATGCGAAATAAAAATGCTGGCCTTGATAGTTGGCTTCCTCCAACCTCTCACCAGCTCGGGTCCCGTACAGCATCGCGCGGCTTGCCATCTCACCCCTCTCGGGGGCGTGGGAGGCGACTTCCCACCTCAGGACCTATATTGATTATAGCATTGAATTTTTGGAATGCAACCAATGAGCATTGAAATGCGGACCTTCCTGGAGCTGCTGTACTCGTTCGCCAAGCAGTACATTGCCTGGTACGAGCGCAGCATTAAGGCGAAAGCCTGATCAATTTTGAGAAATGCCGCTATAATAGGGGTGTACAGCGTCACGCCTGACGGGTGGGGCGCAGCATACTGAGTAGGACGCAACCAGCGCCATGCTCTTGGGAGAGATCCCAGGCTGCATGGCGCTTTTTGTTTTCAACCAACCTCGCTATCCGGCAAGCGTAAAAGGGCCGGGCGGTGCGGGAGGCAACCCCGTAAAAAGCGTAGCTGCGAGACTGGAGGACAGGATGAAACGTGAGGATCTGATCAAGCTGAATGTGGCTGAGGATGTGGTCGATAAGATCATGGCCCTGCACGGCGCCGACATCGAAGGCCACAAGACGAAGCTGGCTGCCACGCAGACCGAGCTGGACGGCATCAAGAAGCAGCTCGGGGAGGCCAACACGGCCATCGAGGACTTCAAGAAGCTGGACGTGGACGGCGTGAAGAAGGCCGCTGACGAGTGGAAGACCAAAGCCGAGCAGGCCCAGCGCGATGCTGCGGCCCAGCTCGCCCAGCTCAAGTTCGACCACGCCCTGGATGGGGCGCTGGCCGGGGCGAAGGCCAAGAACAGCAAGGCCGTCAAGGCGCTGCTGGCCCAGGATGGCCTGAAGTACAACGAGGCCGACGGCTCGATCGTGGGTCTGAAAGAGCAGCTTGAGAAGATCCGCTCGGAGAATGATTTCCTGTTCGAGAGCGACACGCCGGCGCCGAAGATCGTGACCGGCGGCAGCAATTCACAGGTAATTGGCGATGCGGTGGTGCTGGCGGCCAGGAAAGCCGCCGGGCTGCCGGTGACCTAAAGGAGACATGAACGATGGCGAACTCTATCGCTTTGGCTTCCAAGTTCCAGCCCGTGCTGGATGACGTTTTCAAGGCCGCCAGTCTGACGGCCGATATGGACGCGCCCACCAAGCCGGTTGATTTCGGCGGGGCTGCGGCCGTCAACGTGTTCAAGACCAGCATCGTTGGGATGGGCACCTACTCCCGCGCTACCGGTTACCCGGCCGGCGATGTGACCGGCACCTGGGAGACGCTGACCCTGGCGGCCAGCCGCGGGCGCGCCTTCAGCATCGACCGCATGGACAACGAGGAGACACTCGGCCAGGCGTTCGGTACGCTGGCGGGCGAGTTCATCCGCACCCAGGTGGCGCCGGAGGTGGACGCGTACCGCTTCAGCAAGTACGCTTCCTGGAGCGGCGTCACCGAGGTGGGCACGCCGGCGGCTTTGGACACCGCAGCGAAGGTCTTGGCGGCCTTCGATGTGGCGATGGCCCAGCTCGATGCGGATGAGGTGCCGGCGGAAGGGCGCAAGCTGTTCATCTCGACCGCCTGCTACAACCTGCTGAAGGCCAGCCTGAGCCGCAGCCTGGCGAACGAGAACACCGCCGATCGTCGGGTGATGGTTCTGGATAACGTGAAGGTGATCCCTGTGCCGCAGACCCGCTTCTACAAGGGTATCACCCTGAATGCGGGCAGCTCTGCCAGCGCCGGCGGCTTTGCCAAGACCTCCAGCACCGGGCGGGACATCAACTTCCTGCTGCTGCACCCCTCGGCCGTGCTGCAGGTGACCAAGCTGGCGTCGCTGAAGATCTTCACCCCCGAAGAGAACCAGACCGCCGACGCCTGGCTGTTCCAGTACCGCCTGTACCACGACGCGTTTGTCTACGACAACCACGTCAAGGGCATCTACAGCCACATCACCACCAGCTAAGGGGAGCGAGGATGACCCAGAAAGCGGTCCAGATCCAGGGATGGTTGAAGGATGTCAACGATAACTTCGCCGACATCAAGCCGATCGGTACGGACATCGGCCTGGGCGTGCTGCGCGTGGCGCGCTTTGTATACGACACCGCCGGCAAGGACTCTGCCGGGGCGAACAACACCACCATCGCCGCGCACGGCACAGGCGTCACCCTGCCGCAGCACGCGATCATCGTGGGTGGGTTTATCGATGTCAACACCGCCTTCACCTCGGCCGGCGGCAACGCTGGCACGATCGCCATCAGCGTGGAGGGCGCCAACGACATCATCTCGGCCGCGGCCGTCTCTGGCGCGCCGTACTCGACCATCGGCCGCAAGGCAATCGTGCCGAAAGCCAACACGCCGGAAAGCACCAGCGTGAAGGCTACGACCGCCAAGGAGATCGTCTGCACCGTGGCCGGCCAGGTGATGACCGCCGGCAAGCTGACCGGGTATCTGTATTACGTCGAAGGCATTGCCTCGGCGTAACGGGAGCATGAGCGATGGCCGCATACTGCGATCACACCTACTACACCGGCGTTTTCAAAGGTGCGGCCATTGCTGCCGCCGACTTCCCCCGCCTGGCGCTCCGGGCCAGCGAGGTGATCGACCAACTGACGCTTGACCGGGCAGCGGCCGTGGTGACGGCTGCTACCGACACGGCCACGATTGACAAGATCAAGCTGGCCACCTGCGCGGTGGCTGAGCAGATCCAGATCGGCGAGCAGGGCGGGCCGGTGCAGAGCGAGCGGGTGGGCAGCTACTCGGTGACGTACGCTGCGCAGCACACCCAGCAGCAGCAGCTCCAGGCGGCGGTAAAACGCTACCTGTGGAACACCGGGCTGCTGTACCGGGGGCCGGATGCGGACTAACGCCGACCTGACCATCTACCACCGGGGCGTTGACCCAAGCACGCGCACCGATACCTGGACACGCAGCCAGGTGGTGGGTGTGGCCTGGGAAGAGCGCAAGGCGGCCAACGTGGCGCGCTCGGGCAGCCTGGAGGCCGACCGCCTGGCGGTGTACATCCCGCTGGCACGCGGGGCGACCGTGGCCGTGGGCGATGTGGTGGTGAAGGGTTTGGTCAGCGATACCATCGGGACCGGCTTTACAATCACGGCCCTGCTGGCCAAGTACCCGCACTCTGGCACGGTGCGCAGCGTGGATCTGTGGGACCAGGGCAGCCCAGCCATGCATCACCTGCAGTTGGGAGCAGCATGACGCCCAAGATCGACACTCCGCGCGGCTCGATCATCATCACCAAGGGCGGCAAGGCGCAGCTCTCCTGGAAGGTTGACTTCCGGGGAAACTGGCAGGGCCGCTACAGCCTGGCGCAGCGCTTCGTTGACAGCGAGGTACTGCGGCTGTGCGAACCTTACGTGCCGCTGCGCACCAGCATGCTGGTTAAGAGCGGCATTCTGGGAACAGCGGTGGGCAGCGGGTTGGTGAGCTGGATTGCGCCATACGCCAAGGCGCAGTACTACTCGGCGCGCAAGCCGGGCAGTCAGACCGGGCCGCAGCGCGGGCCGTTCTGGTTCGAGCGCATGAAGACGGCGCACGGGCAGCGGATCGTGGCCGGGGCAAGGCGGATCGCCGGGCGAGGCGGACGGTGAGTATCATCAGCGCGCTGCGCACGTTTCTGGCGACCTATCCAGGCCTGGCTGCCGGGGCTCCGCTGTACGTGGATTACCTGGGACCGGGGCCAACCGAGTATGCGATTGTTCCGCTGGCCGGCGGCGGGGTTCTCGAACAGTACATCAGCGGGGCGCGGGTTTTTGAGTACGTCTTCGCTTTCCGCTCGATGGAGAGCACGGCCGACGACCTGGAGCGCCTGGAGAACTCGGGGTTTTACGAAGCGTTGGCCGACTGGCTGTACACGCAGTCGCAAGCGGGCAGCCTGCCGGCGCTGTCGGCGGGCAAGACAGCCCAACTGATTGAGGCCCAGGGCTGGGCCTATCTTTACGAGCAAGGCCAATCGGACACGGGCGTGTATCAGATCCAGTGCCGGTTGGTGTACAAGCAGGATCCATAGGAGGCATGCATGCCATCGACAACCGTCAAACGGTCGCAGTTTAAGACGTTTCTCAACACCGGCACCACGCAGACGCCCATCTGGTCGCTGATCGGCGATGGGGTGACCAGCGCGGTGATCCAGTACAACCCGCAGACCACCGAAGAGGTGTACATCCACCAGGACAGCGGCAGCGTCGAGATCGACGCCTACAAGCCCACCATGCCGATCGAAGCCAAGGCGCTGAACGGCGACGCGGTGTTCGAGTTCGTGGATGCGCTGCGCAAGGCGCGCGCGGTGGGCAGCGCGGCGTACGCCGAGGTGGTCAACGTGTGGCTGTACGAGACGCCCACCACCGGGGCCTACCCGGCGGAGAAGCAATCGGTTTCGATCCAGGTGGAGGACTTCGGCGGCGAGGGCGGGCAGCCGGCCAAGATCAACTTCACGATCAACTTCCGGGGCGACCCGACGGCCGGGACCTTCAACCCGACCACGCTGGCCTTCACCGCCAGCTAAGCGTGCAGCAGGCCCCGCTCGGCATGACCAGGGCGGGGCCTTTTCGAAAGGCAGCGTATGGACAGCATCAAGATCGACACCGGGGTGCAGCGGGTGTGCATCAACGACGACCCTGGACGGGTGATCGAGTTCAACCCGACCAGCGTGGATTTTGCCGAGCGGTTTTATCAGCTCATTCGTGAGTTTGAGCAACGCCGGGTTGAGTACAGCCGGCGGGCGGAAGCCCTGGGCAGCGAGGACATCGATGGCAGCCTGGCGCTGATGCGCGAGATGGCCGAGTACATGCGCGGGCAGATCGACTTTCTGTTTGGCGCGGGGAGCAGCCAGGCGGCATTTGGGGATGCGCTGAACCTGCCGGCAATCGGGCAATTTTTGGACGGCATCACGCCGTTCATCCAGATGGCCCGGGAGAAGAAGGTTGAGCGGTATACCTACCGGAGCAAAGGGGAGAAGCGGGTGTTGAAGTGAACCTGCTGACCGAGGCGCTGCCCAGCGCGGTGGAGATCGGCGGGCAGGAATGGCCGCTGGAGACCGACTTCCGGGCGGCGCTGCGGGTGCTGATGGCCTTCGAAGACCCGGAGCTGACCGGCGCCGAGCGGGTGGGGGTGCTGCTGGCCAACCTGTACCCTGAGCCGCCGGCGGATCTGCAGCGAGCGCTGGCGCTGGGGATGCGCTTCCTGGACGGGGACACGCCAGGCAGCGACGAGCCCGGGCCGCGCCTGTTCAGCTTCGAGAAGGACGGGGCGCTGATCTTCGCCGCCTTCCGGCAGACGCACGGCATCGACCTGGAGACGGCCGAGCTGCACTGGTGGAAGTTCCTGGCGCTATTTATGGACCTGGGTGCCGATACGGCCTTCTGCCAGCTCGTGGGGCTGCGCAAGCGGGTCAAGTCCGGCCGGGCGACGCGCGAGGAGCGCCAGGCGGCGCGGGAGATGGGCGAGGCCTTCGTGATCGCGGAGCCGGACAGGCGCAGCGCCGATGAGCGGACCCAGGAGGCTGAGTTCCTGCGCCTGGTGGCTGAGGCGCAGGAGAGGAGAGCGCAGTAAATGGCGGCTTACGATGGATCGATCCGAATCGATACACGGGTAGATGCCAAAGGGTTCAACCAGGGCATCCGGGGCCTGTCCTCGGGGCTGGGCAAGCTGGCCGCGGCGGTGGCGGCGGCGTTCTCGATCGGCGCGGTGGTGGCGTTCGGAAAATCGGCGCTAGACGCCTCCAGTCGGCTGGAGGCGGCGCTGATCGGCCTGCAATCGGTGGTGAACGGCACCGGGGGCAGCTTCAGCCAGGCGAAAAAGTTCCTGGAGGACTTCGTGGCCGACGGGCTGATCCCGATGGCCGACGCGGCAACGGCGTATAAGAACCTGGCGGCCAGGGGTTACAATACCGACCAGATCGCGCGTACGCTGATGGCACTGAAGAACAGTGCGGCCTTTGGGCGCCAGGCCAGCCTGAGCATGGGGCAGGCCGTCAAGGGCGCTACGGAAGGTCTGAAGAACGAAAACTCGATCCTGGTGGATAACGCCGGGGTGACGAAGAATGTCAGCAAGATGTGGCAGGAGTACGCCCGGTCAATCGGTAAAACGGTCGAGACCTTGACCCAGCAGGAGAAAATCCAGGCGGAGGTGAACGGGATCCTGGCTGAGACTCGTTTCCAGGTGGGCGACGCGGCCCGGATGAGCGAAACGTATGCCGGGCAGGTGGCGAAGCTGGGGGCCAGTTGGGAGCGCTTCAAAGCGGCGGTGGGAGAAGCGCTGCAGCCGATTATGATGCGGATCTTGCCGATGGTGAGTGCGGTTATCGATAAGCTGATCCAGTTCGCCAATCTGTTCGGCCAGGTGACCCGCTATCTGTTTGGCGGGAGTGAGCAGACACAGATGGGGCAGGCGGCGGCCGATACTGAAGCGGCTACTGCTGCGCAAGACGCACTGACCGAGTCGACCAAGGATGCAGGAAAGGCGGCCAAGGGGGCGCTGGCGGCTTTCGATGAGCTGAACGTGCTGGCCAGGCCGGAAGAGCAGCAGCAGCAGGCTACCGAGACGCAGGCCGCCACGTCGCTGCAGGTTAAGCTGGAGCCGGTGCTGCCGGAGGAGATCTCGCCCGAGTTGAAGGCCAAGCTGGACGCGTTCCGTGAGAAGCTGGCCAATCTGTTCGCACCGCTGGCCGGGCCGCTGGCTGATCTGCAGAAAACGATGAGCCCAATCTGGGGCTGGCTCAGCGAGAAGGTGCTGACCCCGCTGGGGAACTGGGTAATGAACGATGCGCTGCCGGCGTTTCTGGACCTGGTAGGGGCCGGGCTGGACCTGCTGAACACGGTGCTGATTGCGCTGCAGCCGTTGTGGGTTTGGTTTTACGACAACGTCCTGGCGCCGGCGGCGGCGAAGGCGGGAGAGTGGCTGGTCGAAGGGATGGATCGGATGACGGCCAAGATCAAGGAGTTCAACAAAACCTTGAAGGAAGATCCCGAGCAGGTGCAGAGGTGGGGCGAGGAGATGCAGACCTGGAGCGACGTGCTGCTATTCCTGTCCCTGGGGCCGCTGGGCGCCACGATCGTGATGGTCAAGAACCTGGCCAAGAGCATCGCCGAATTTGGCCTGAGCTGGGATGCGGTGAAGGATTTCTCCAGCGACACCTGGAAAGAGATCGAACTGGTGTGGTCGAGGGTCTGGCCGTGGTTCCGAGATTCCGTGATCGACCCGATCCTGAAGCGCTTTGGGACTTCGTGGGAGGAGATCAAGAAGTCGATCAGCGATGGGTGGGAGAGAGCGAAGGCCAGGTGGACGGGGGCCGGGGCGTGGTTTGAGGAGAACGTGACCAAGCCGATCTCGAAGTGGTTCTCCGAGCTGCCGGCCAAAATCGAATGCTTTTTCAAAGATGCCTTTACCAAAGCCACCGGCGCCTGGAGCAATATCGATACCTGGTTCAAGACCAACGTTACAGAGAAGCTCCAGAACGCCTGGACCAAGGTCACCGATTGGATCAAGTCGGAGTGGGAACGCGTGCTGCCCGGGCTTGGTGGGGTGGTGACCAGCGCATTCAACAGCGTGATCGACCTGATCAACACCTTCCTGAGCGGTTTCGCCGATGGCATCAACACGGTCGTGGAGGCGCTGAATGCCCTGCAATTTACCGCGCCCGACTGGGTGCCGGGAATCGGGGGGCAGTCGTGGGGGGTGAACCTGCCGCTGGCACAGGCGACACAGATCCCGCACCTGGCCACCGGGGCGGTGATCCCGCCGAATGCGGAGTTTGCCGCCATCCTGGGCGACCAGCGCAGCGGGCGCAACCTGGAGGCGCCGGAGGGGCTGATCCGGCAGATTATTCAGGAGGAAGTTGGGAAGGTGCAGGCGGACATCCGAATTGAGTTCGGTGGGAGCCTGGGCGAGTTGGTTCGCACACTGCGGCCGGAGCTGGTGCGCGAGGACGTGCGCATCGGCGGCAGCCTGGTGAAGGGCATGGAGCGGCGATGATCACCATCGACGGGGCGATCTACAACGTGCCAGTGACCCGCCTCAGCCGCCGGGCCGAGTTCCTGGACAAATACGCCGAGCGCACCGAGGACGGCGTGCTGCACCGAGAGCTGATCGGCGTGTATTTCAACTACCAGCTCCAGTTCGGCAATGATGGCGACACGGCCGAGTATGCCCGGTTGTGGGCCAAGCTGACCGAGCCGGTGGAGTTCCATATGGTGACCGTGCCAGACGAGGATGGCGATTACTCCTTCCAGGCCTATTTCAGCAATGTGGGCGATGAGCTGGTAAAAGCCAGGGGCGCTACCAGGTTTTGGCGCAGCCTAACGGTCAACTTCGTTGCCCAATCTCCGGCGAGGGTCTGATGTCAATCACCTACCCGCAGGTCAGTTTTGGGTTGTATGCTATGGAGATCAAGGGCGACAGCAGCCCATCCACGACTACCCCGCTGCAGCCCTTCTCGAAGGTGGCCGATCTCAAGACGGACTCGACCACCCTGCGGCCGTATGCGACCTGGGAGCCGGATTTCTGGCTGCTGGACGGGCAGTATAAGTTCCTGCCGGCCAGCGCTAACCTGGTGCATGTGGGACTGATGAGCCTGGCGCAAAGCGATGCCAGCGGAGCGTTCGCGGTTGCCCCGGTGCTGACGGTCACGTTTGGCGCGGTACACGAGACGGATGGCCTGGTGCTGCACTTTGGGGTTCAGTCGGGCGACTACGCCAATTGGATCACCGTGGACTATTACGATGCCGGGGATGTC
>JBJSYW010000295.1:0-5193 GCA_046089985.1 Chloroflexota bacterium | reverse complement strand
CGACGCCGCCGACGCCGACCCGCAGGCCGGCATCGCCCGGCGCATGTTCGCCAAGCAGGTCATCGGCGGGCTGCAGGGACCGACCTTCTCGCCGGTGCTGACCCGCACCGGTGAAGCCTGGTACGCGGTGCACCTGATCGTGCGCCGTGACCGGCTGGCCCGGGCCATCACCGAGCTGCGCGAGATCGGCGGCAGCGGCGTGATCGTCGCCCCGGTTACCTACATCTTTGAAGAAGAGCCCGAGGCATACCGCCAGGTGCTCGCTGCGTTAGAAGCATAGGAGAAGAACATGATTTCCATCTACGATGTCCAGACTGCCCGCCAAACCATCCTGAAGCGCGCCCTGGTGGGCGGCGATGACTACCCCCCGGCGGTAATGGAGCGCACCGCCGCCCTGTTCGGCCCTGGAGTCACCCCGCCCGAAGCGGTGCGCATCATCCTGCGCTCGGTGCGCGAAGAGGGCGACGCCGCCCTGCGCCGCTGGAGCGAGCTGTTGGATCGCCGCACCCCGCAGGGCTTCCGCATCCCGGCCGAAGCCCTCAAGACCGCATGCGACAGCCTGCCCCCGGCGCTGGTCGACGCGCTGCGCCAGGCCGCCGAGCGCATCCGCCGCTTCCACACCCTGCAGCCGCTGCCCGACTGGCAGACCGATACGCTCGGCGGGTGCGTCGGCCAGCGCGTGACCCCCATCCAGCGCGTCGGGGTGTATGTGCCCGGCGGCACCGCTCCGCTGCCCTCCTCGCTGCTGATGTCGGTCATCCCGGCCCAGGTAGCCGGGGTTGAAACGGTGGTGGTATGCACCCCGCCCGATCCACACCCGTCGATCCTGGCCGCGGCGTACTTGTGCGGCCTGGAGACGGTTTACACCGTCGGCGGGGCGCAGGCCGTGGCAGCCATGGCCTTCGGCACGCACAGCATCCCGCGCGTCGACAAGATCGTTGGGGCCGGCAACCTGTTCGTCACGCTGGCCAAGCAGCAGGTCTTCGGCATCGTCGGCCTGGACGGGCTGGCCGGCCCCACCGAAACGGTGGTGATCGCCGATGAAAGCGCCAACCCGGCCTGGGTGGCGGCTGACCTGCTGGCGCAGGCCGAGCACGACCTGCTGGCTTCCGCCATCCTGTTCACTCCCTCGCGCCGCCTGGCCGAAGCGGTGCAAGTCGAGGTCGGCCGGCAGATGGAGCGCCTACCGCGCGCCGAGATCATCGCCCACTCGCTCAGCCGCCAGGGCGGGATTGTGCTGACCCCCGACCTGCCGACCGCCGCCGCGCTGGCCAGCGATTATGCCCCCGAGCACATGTGCCTGGCTGTCAAAGACCCGCAGGGCCTGGGCCGCCTGGTGCGCAACGCCGGCGGGCTGTTCTTCGGCGAACACTCCTTCGAGGTGCTGGGCGATTATGTGGCCGGCCCCAGCCACGTGATGCCCACTGGCGGCACGGCGCGCTTCGCCTCGCCACTGAACGTGATGGACTTCGTCAAAATCACCAGCATCATCGCCCTCGACCAACCCACCGGCGAGGCGCTCAGCCGCATCGCGGTCGAGATCGCCGAGGTCGAGTCGCTCGGCGCGCACGCCCAGTCTGCCCGCTATCGCCTGGAGGGGCGGTGAGCCAGGCCGGCCGGGTGCGCCGGCACATCCTGGAGATGCCGGCCTACACCCCGGTGCAGCCGCTGGAGGCGCTCTCGCAGCAGTTCGGCGTGCCGGTCGAGCAGATCATCAAACTGGACGCCAACGAGAACCCCTTCGGCCCGCTGCCCGAGGTGCGCCAGGCGCTGGCCGCGCTGCCCGACGCCCACATCTACCCTGACCCGCAGAGCCGGGCGCTGCGCGCCGGGCTGGCTGCCTATCACGGCGTGCCGGTCGAAACGCTGCTGGCCGGGGCCGGGGCCGACGAGCTGATCGACCTGCTGCTGCGCCTGCTGATCGAGCCGGGCGAGGCGGTTATCAACTGCCCGCCCACCTTCGGCATGTACCGCTTCGATGGCGACGTCAACCGCGCCCGGGTGGTGAACGTGCCGCGCCGCGCCGATTTCAGCCTGGATGTCGATGCGATCGAGGCGGCGGTGCGCCGCGAGCAGGCCAGGCTGATCTTCATCGCCTCGCCCAACAACCCGGACGGCAGCCTGGCCGATCCGGCGGCTATCGAGCGCCTGCTGCAGCTGCCCGCCTTGCTGGCGCTGGACGAAGCCTACATCGAGTTCGCCCCGCTCGGGTCCAGCCGCATCGGCCAGGTGGCCGAACGCGACAACCTGGTTGTGCTGCGCACCTTCAGCAAATGGGCCGGGCTGGCCGGGCTGCGCGCCGGCTACGGGGCCTTCCCGGCGGCCCTGATCCCGCACTTGTGGAAGATCAAGCAGCCGTATAACCTTTCCGCCGCCGCGGCGGCCGCGGCGCAGGTCTCGCTGCAGCACGCCAGCCGGTTGGAGGCCGCCGGGCGGCGCATCATCGCCGAGCGGGAGCGCCTGTTCGCCGGCCTGCAGGTTGTGGCTTACCTGCGCCCGTATCCCAGCCAGGCGAATTTCATCCTGTGCCAGGTGCTTGGGCGCTCGGCCGCCGAGCTGCGCCTGGCGTTGGCCCGCCGCGGGGTAGTGCTGCGCTATTTCGACGCCCCCGGCCTGCGCGACCATATCCGCATCAGCATCGGTTTGCCCGAGCACACCGACCGGCTGCTGCAGCTGCTGCGTGAAATATAAGGAGCCTGACCACCGATGCGCAACGCCGCCATCAACCGATCCACTTCTGAGACCCAAATCCAGCTGGCGCTGGCTCTGGACGGCAGCGGCCGCTGCCAGGCGTCCACCGGCCTGCCCTTCCTGGATCATATGCTGCGCCACGTAGCCGTCCACGGGCTGTTTGACCTGGAGCTGAGCGCCCGCGGCGACCTGGAGATCGACCCGCACCACACCCTGGAAGATGTCGCCCTGGCGCTGGGCGCGGCCTTTGACCGCGCCCTGGAGCAGCGCCAGGGACTGGTGCGCATCGCCTCCGCCTATGTACCGATGGACGACTCGCTGGCCCTGGTAGCGGTCGACCTGTCTGGGCGGCCCTACACCGTTTTCGAAGCCGCCTGGCACACCCCCTACACCGGCGGCATCCCCAACACGCTGTGGGCGCACTTCTTCGAGTCGCTGGCGGTGACCGGACGGATGAACCTGCACGCTCGGGTGCTGTACGGCCGCGACGACCACCACCAGGTGGAAGCGCTGTTCAAGGCCCTGGGCCGCGCCCTGGATGGGGCCACACAGCTCGACCAGCGCCGCGGCCAGGCGGTGCCCAGCACGAAAGGCGTGCTGTGATGCCCCCAATCGTGACGCTGGTTGATTACGGCATCGGCAACCTGCGCTCGGTCGAGAAAGCGCTGGTCGCCGCCGGCGCCGAGGTGCGCCTGACTGGCGACCGACACGAGGTCCTGGCGGCCGAGAAGCTGCTGCTGCCCGGGGTGGGCGCCTTCGGCGACGGGATGCGCGGCCTGCAGCAGCGCGGCCTGGTCGACGCGCTGCGCGCCGCCGCTGAGCGCGGCACGCCGCTGCTCGGCATCTGCCTGGGGATGCAGGTGCTGTTCGAAGCCGGCGACGAAAGCCCGGGCGTGCCGGGCCTGGGGCTGCTGCCTGGGGTGGTGCGGCGCTTTGACGGGCCGGGACTGGGTTTAAAGACGCCGCACACCGGCTGGAACGTGATCGAACCGGCCCGCTCCAGCCCGCTGCTGGACGGCCTGCCCGCCGGCAGCTACGCTTACTTCAACCACGGCTATTACTGCCTGCCGGCCGATCCGGCCGTCTGCCTGGCGTACACCGGCTACGGGGTGCGCTTCGCTTCGGTGATGGGGCGCGGGGCGCTGTTCGGGGTGCAGTTCCACCCGGAAAAAAGCCAGGCGGTTGGGCTGGCGCTGCTGCGCAATTTCGTGAACCTGCCGGCTGGAGGCAGACCATAATGGACGCGAAACCCGAATTTACGCTCTACCCCGCCATCGACCTGCGCGGCGGGCAGGTGGTGCGCCTGTCTGAAGGCGACCCCTCCCGCCAGACGGTCTACAGCGCCGACCCGGGCGCCACGGCGCGGCGCTGGCTGCAGGCCGGCGCCCGCTGGCTGCACGTGGTCAACCTGGACGGGGCGTTTGGCGACCCGGCGGCCGGCCGGCGCAGCCTGGAGGCGCTGCAGCAGATCCTGCAGGCTGCCGCTGAGGCGGGCCAGGGCGCACAGGTGCAGTTCGGCGGCGGGCTGCGCTCGCTGGCGGCGGTCGAGGCGGCCCTGCAGGCCGGGGTCAGCCGGGTGGTGCTGGGCAGCCTGGCGGCCGAGCAGCCTGAACTGCTGGCTGAAGCCGCGGCGCGCTATGGCCCGCAGCGCCTGGCGCTGGGTATCGACGTGCGCGATGGGCAGGTGCGCGTGCGCGGCTGGGCGGCCGGCGCGGGGATCGACCCGCTTGACCTGGCCCGGCGTTTCTACGCGCTGGGCGGGCGAGCCTGTATCTATACCGAGATTAGCCGCGATGGTCTGGGCGGCGGGCTGGACCTGCTCGCCACGGCGCGCTTCCAGCAGGCCGGCGGGCTGGCGGTGATCGCCAGCGGCGGCGCAGCCGGGCAGGACGACCTGCGCCGGGCGCGCGCCGCCGGGCTGCACGGCGCGATCGTCGGCCGGGCGCTGTATGAAGGTTGGATCACAATCGAGGAGGCGCTGCAGTGTTAGCTCGCCGTATAATCCCCTGCCTGGACGTCAAGGACGGCCGGGTGGTCAAGGGAGTCAACTTTGTCAGCCTGCGAGACGCCGGCGATCCGGTGGAGAACGCCCGCGCCTACGACGCGATGGGCGCCGATGAACTGGTTTTCCTGGATATCTCGGCCAGCCCGGAGGGGCGCGCCACCACGCTGGAGCGCGTGCGGGCGGTGGCCGACCAGGTCTTCCTGCCGCTGGCAGTAGGCGGCGGCATCCGCAGCGTGGACGATATGCGCCGCGTGCTGCTGGCCGGCGCCGATAAGGTCAGCCTGAACACCGCCGCCGTGCAGCAGCCGGACCTGCTCAGCGCCGGGGCCGAGCGCTTTGGCAGCCAGTGCATCGTGCTGGCGGTGGACGCCCGCCGCCGCCCGGACGGGGGCAGCTGGGAGGTGGTCACCCACGGCGGGCGCACCCCCACCGGGCTGGACGCGATCGAGTGGACCGCCCGGGCGGTGGCGCTCGGCGCGGGCGAGATCCTGCTCACC
>JBJSYW010000294.1:0-6154 GCA_046089985.1 Chloroflexota bacterium | reverse complement strand
CCGCCTGACCAGCAGCGCCGGCGCTGGCCAGGTGGAGGCGCGCTGCGGCTGGCTGACCGTCTATGAGGACCGCGCCGCCGGCCGCGGCCGGCAGATCCGCCTGCACGTGGCGGTCATCCCGGCCGTCAGCCGCAGCCCGGCCCCCGACCCGCTGTTCTTCATCCCCGGCGGCCCGGGTGAGGCCGCCTCCGAAGCCTACCTGGGCCTCGCCGATGCCTTCACCCGCCTGAACCAGAAGCGCGATATCGTACTGGTCGACCAGCGCGGCACCGGTCGCTCGCACCCGCTGGACTGCGGCGACGACGACACCGAGGATGTCTCCGCCAATGACCCCGCCGACCTGCAAGCCGCCTTCCAGCGCTGCCTGCAGGCCCAGGACGCCGACCCGCGCTTCTATACCACCGCCATCGCCATGGATGACCTGGACCAGGTGCGCCAGGCGCTCGGCTATCAGCAAATCAACCTGTACGGCGCATCCTACGGCACGCGCGCCGCGCTGGTATATATGCGCCAGCATCCCGGGCGCGTGCGCTCGGCCATCCTGGACGGGGTGGCCCCGGTCGGCTGGCCGCTGGGAGTGGACGCTCCACAGGATGCCCAGCGCGCTCTTGAGATGCTCTTCGAGCGCTGCGCCGCCCAGCCCGAGTGCGCCAAAGCCTTCCCCGACCTGCCGCGCAAGTTCGACGCGCTGCTCGAACGGCTGGACGAACAGGCCCCGATCGAGACCGCCCTTGACCACCCGATCAGCGGCCTGCCCACCAGCACCCCGGTCGACCGGGCGCGCTTCACCAACCTGGTGCACCTGATGAGCTACGCCCCCGAGACCGCCGCCCTGCTGCCGCTGCTGATCCACGACGCCTACCAGCGCCAGTCGTTTGATCGCTTCGCCGCCATCAGCCTGTCGACCGAGGGTACGCTGAGCAGCGCCATCAGCGTGGGCATGCGCATGTCGGTGACCTGCGCCGAGGATCTGCCGCTGTACCAGCAGGCCCGGGTGACCGAGGGCTACCTGGGCGATTACAGCGTGGCCACCTTCAAAGACATCTGCCAGGTCTGGCCGCAGGGCGCCATCCCAGACGGCTACAACCAGCCGGTGCACTCGGATGCCCCGGTGCTGCTGATCTCGGGCGAGGCCGACCCGGTCACACCGCCCGAGAACGCCGCCCAAGCCGCCGAGACGCTGCCCAACAGCCTGCAGCTGGTCGCGCCCGGGATGGGGCATGTGAACATCAACCGCGGCTGCATCAGCCGGCTGGCGGCCCGGTTTATCGAGGCCGGCAGCCCGGCCGGGCTGGACCCGGCCTGCGTGGCGAACATCGCTCCGCTGCCATTCTTCGTCAATTTCAGCGGGCCGACCCCGTGATCGGAGATGCGAGATGATTGAAGTCCAAGAACTGCACAAATCCTTCGGCGCGGTGCAGGCACTGCGCGGGGTCAGCTTCACCGCCCGCGACGGGCAGATCACCGGGCTGCTGGGCCCAAACGGGGCCGGCAAAACCACCTGCCTGCGCGTACTCTATACCCTGCTGCAGCCCGACGCCGGCCGCGCCCTGGTCGACGGGTTGGACACTCAGACCCAGGCCCTGGAAGTGCAGCAGCGCCTGGGCGCGCTGCCCGACAGCCACGGCCTGTACCCGCGCCTGACCGCCCGCGAAAACATCCGCTACTACGGCCGCCTGCACGGCCTGGACGGTGCGGAGTTGGAAGAGCGCATCGACCGCCTGGCGGCAACCCTCGAGATGGGCGACATCGAAAACCGCCGCACCGAGGGCTTCTCCTCCGGGCAGCGCGTCAAAGTGGCCATCGCGCGTGCCCTGGTGCACCGTCCAGACAACGTGCTGCTGGATGAGCCGACCAACGGGCTGGACGTAATGAGCACGCGCTCGATGCGCAGCTTTATCCGCAACCTGCGCGACGAGGGCAAGTGCGTACTGTTCTCCAGCCACATCATGCAGGAAGTGAGCGCGCTGTGCGACCAGATCGTCATCATCAGCCACGGGGTGGTGGCCGCCAGCGGCACGCCCGATCAGATCCTGGCTCACACCGGCCAGGCTAACCTGGAAGACGCCTTTGTGGCTGCCATCGGCAGCGAAGAAGGATTGGAACGATGACCCACCCGGCAGCCCCCCGGCACAATTCCCTGCAGACCATCTGGACCATCTTCCAGAAAGAGACCCTCGACAACCTGCGCGACCGGCGCTCGATCTTCAGCTCGCTCTCCGGCACGCTGATCGGCCCGGCGCTGATCGTGCTGCTGATCGTGGTACTGGGCAAGACCCTGTTCAGCGACGCCGCCGAGAAGACCCTGCTGCTGCCGGTGATCGGGGCCGAGCGCGCCCCGATGCTGGTGCAGTTCCTGGAGCAGAACAACGTGACGGTGCAGCCCGGCCCGGCCGACCCACAGCAGGCGGTGCGCAGCGGCGACTTCAACCTGGTGCTGATCATCCCAGAGGGCTTCGGCGAGGACTTCAGCGCCGGTCGCCCGGCTCAGGTGCAGTTCGTGATCGATTCGACCCGCCAATCGGCCTTCACCGACATCGAGCGCGCCCGGTCGTTAGTGGACGGCTACGGCAGCCAGATCGCCACGCTGCGCCTGCTGGCACGCGGCGTCAGCCCGTTGGTCATCCACCCCATCCGTAGCGAGCGCGTGGATGTTGCCACCCCGCAAAGCCAGGTGACGATCTTCCTGAACATGATGCCGTACTTCATCGTGCTGGTGGTCTTCACCGGCGGGATGTACGTGGTAATCGACGCCACCGCCGGCGAGCGCGAGCGCGGTTCGCTCGAACCGCTGCTGATCAACCCGGCCCTGCGGCGCGATGTGGTGCTGGGCAAGCTGGCTGCTTCGGTGCCGTTCGCCCTGTTTGCGGTGTTCTTAAACCTGCTGGCCTTCTCGGCCGCCTTTAACCTGATCCCGCTGGAGGATTACCTGGGCTTCCAGCTGACCATCGACCCGCTGGCGATGGTGGGCATCTTCCTGATCGCCATCCCGATGGTGCTGCTGGCTTCGGCGGTGCAGATGATCGTCGCCTCGTTCACGCGCAGCTTCAAAGAAGCCCAGACCTATGTCTCGTTCCTGCCGCTGGTGCCAGCCCTGCCGGGGATGCTGATCGCCTTTTTACCGGTCAAGCCGGGGCTGGTGCACATGCTGGTGCCCACCTTCGGGCAGCAGTTGATCATCAACCAGCTGATGCGCGGCGAACCGGTCGACCCGCTGCTGGCGGCAGTCTCGACCGTGGTCACGCTGGTGTTGGCCGCGGCGCTGGTGTGGGTGGCGGTGCGGCTGTACCAGCGCGAGCGGGTCGTCTTTGGAGGACGCTAATATGGAACAACCCATCGAAGAGCGCGTAATCAGCCAGGCCGAACTGCGCCGCTGTGACGGCGAAAGCGGCCCGATGTACGTAGCCTGCAACGGGGTGGTGTACGACGTGACCGGCTGCCCAAAATGGCGGCGCGGTCTGCACGAAGGGCAGCACTTCCCCGGGCAGGACCTGAGCGAATGGCTGGCCAAAGCTCCGCACGGCGAGGAGGTTTTTGCCCATCCATGCGCCAGGCGTATCGGCCGGCTGGGCGGATAGTGTGGTACACTTGTCAGCCTGTGTAAAAATCCTGGCCTGACAGGCCCGCTTAAAGGACCAAACGACCCTCATGAGCATCCCCCGCCCCGACCTGACCAAGCTGGACCCGGAAGTCCGTGCTTACATTGAAATGCTGGAGCGCGAGCTGGAGCGCCAGCGCGACGCAGTCCGCCGCCCGGCAGCCCGCCCGGCGGCCCGCCCCGCAGCTCCCCGCTCCAGCGCCCCGGCGCACGACCCGGACGACGAGTTCGTCACCCTGCCCGCGCTGGACGAACCGGCCGAGCCGCCCACCACCCTTAACCTGATCACCTGCACCGCCAATGCTGTCGCCAAGCGCACCCCGCGCCACGAGTACAACCGCCAGCGCCGCGGCGGGATGGGTATCTTCGACCTCGAGACCGAAGAAGACAGCCGCCCGCCCTGCTGGCCCCGGCCGAGCCGGGCCAGAGCCTGCTTCTGATCACCCGCAGCGGGCGGGCCTACCGCGCTCCGGTCAGCGCCATCCCCGAAGCGCCGGTGCGCGGCCGGGGAGCCTACTTCCTGGGCAAGCTGGTTCTGCCCGAGAACGACCCGCTGGCTGTAATCATCCCCGAGCAGGCTGAAGGTTACCTGGCGCTGGTCAGCAGCAGCGGATTTGTGCGCTCGCTGCGCCACCATGTCTTTGGCGAGTACATGAAGCCCGGCCTGGAGCTGTATAAGGCCGCCCAGTACGGCCAGCTGGCGGCAGCTTGCTGGACCCCCGGCAACGGCGACCTGTTTATCGCCACCCGCCAGGGCAAAGCCATCCGCTTCTCAGAAAAACTGATCCCGCCCACCGGGGCGCAGGGCATCCGCATGACCGACGGCGACGAGGCCATCGGCATCGCTCCGGTCTATGATGAAAGCAGCGTCTTCCTGCTCAGCGCCGATGGGCGCGGCACGCTGCGGGTGATGTCGAACTTCACCCCCAACAAGGCCCCCGGGGCGGGCGGCAAGCAGGCCATCAACAACGACCAGCTGATCGCCGCGCTGGGCGCCGACGGGCACAAAGACGCCATCATCATCTCGCGCCTGAGCAAGATCATCCGCTTCAGCCTGGAAGATATCCCGCGCAAAGACAGCGTGGTGCAGGGCGTGATCCTCATGTCGCTGCGCGCCGACGAGCCGGTAGCCGCCACGCTGGCCTGAGCGCCTTCGACCGGTCAATAGAAAACGCCCCACCGGCAGCGGCGGGGCGTTTTCTATTGGCACAGCCCGGCGCTACAGCATACCGTAGCGGCGCAGCGCAGTGTCCAGGATCAGGTTGACCAGCTCGGGATGGCTCATCCCGTCCGCCTTGGCCTCGATCACCAGGTCCGAGATCTCGGGCGATAGGCCGGGCAGCGGGTTGATCTCCAGGATATACGGCTTCAAGCCGTCGTTGATATCCAGCCGGTAATCGACCCGTGAGACGTCCAGCCCGCCGGTGACGCGAAAGACCGCCGCCGTGTACCAGTTCAGGTCGTCCACCAGCTCGGGGTCAAGCGGGGCCGGGGCCAGGTAGGTCAGCTGGTCAGCCAGGTCCACCTTCAGGCGGTTGCTGTAGACCGTGTCCGACTCCTGGTACGGCTGCAGGTCGACTTCCATCGGCGGGAAGAAACGCAGCCCGGCGGTGATGCGCGGCGAGCCTTCGTCCACCGGGATGCGCCGCGAGACCGGGCCGGTCAGGTTGCCCACCACGCCCACGGTCACTTCGCGGCCTTCGATGTAATGCTCCACCAGGGCAGTCTGTTTGTACTTCTCAACGATATAGCCCACCTGCTCGCGCAGCTCGGCTTCGCTGCGCACGATCGAGCGCGCCGAGACGCCCATCCCGGTGCCTTCCCGGCTGGGCTTGACGAACATCGGGAAGACCATGTCCTCCGCCAGTGGGTCGTCCACGCTCTCAAAGGTCTGCCAGGGCGGCGTGGGCAGGTCGTGGTAGGTCAGGACGCGCTTGGTCATCGGTTTATCGAGCGCCAGGGCCAGCGTGAGCACTTTTGAGCCGGTGTAGGGGATGCGCAGCATTTCCAGGATCGCCGGGATCTGCGCTTCGCGGGCATCGCCAAAATGGCCTTCGGCGATATTGAAACAGATATCGGGGTTGAACTTACGCACCGTGTCCAGCAGGGTGACGTCCGCTTCCAGGAATTCGCAGGTATGGCCGCCAGAACGGATCGCATCCACCAGTGCACCGACGGTGGACTCCGAATCCAGGTCGTCCCACTGGTCCTCGCTCATCCCCGCAAAGCGCGGGGCATTCTTTTTCAGGTTGGCGAGTAATGCTACACGAAAATTCTTGCTCACTTTGGCTCCTCGATCAAAGTTTGAGATAGAAAGGTTAGCGGCGCAGGCTCCAGATCTGGAGCGCGCCGGAACTGCCCAGCACGGCGAGCTGCTGCCCGTCCGGCGAAAACGACAGGCTGAGCACCGGAGACTGCGGGTCCAGCTCGGCCAGCCGCGTGCCATCGGCGGCGTCCCACAGCGTAACCGCCGGCGCGCCGCCGCCGCCGGCGGCGGTGGCTACCAGCTGCCCATCCGGCGACCAGGCCAGCGCGCTGACCGGGTCGGCGTGCGAG
>JBJSYW010000293.1:0-2827 GCA_046089985.1 Chloroflexota bacterium | reverse complement strand
CTGCCGGCGGCGTATGCCGCTCCGGAGCTGTTCGGGCGCGCTCGCGCCCGCCCCGGCGCATACAGCGATGTGTACAGCCTGGGACTGATCTTTTATGAGATGCTCGCCGGCCGGCCGGCGCTGCCGGTCGACCTGCTGTCTGAGAGCGAGGCGCAGCGTATGGCGCTGGACTTCCAGCCGCCGCCACTGGACCGCCCGGACCTGCAGCGCTTGCCCGAACTGGTGATGCAGGCAATCAGCAAGGACTACCGCCGCCGGCCGCAGCACATGCTGGCGTTCGCCCGTGAGCTGCAGAGCCAGCTGCCGGCGCTGCCCCGAGAGCGCCGGCAGCGCCGGGCCGATTGGCGCTTGCTGGCTATCGGCCTGTCGGTGGTGATGGCAATTTCGCTGCTGCTGGCGCTGGCGCTCTCGCTTGGCTCGGCCGGCTGAACGCAGGTGAGGTCAGAATGAGCCAGACCTACTACATAGAACGGCCGCCCCGTCTGCAGCCGGAACTTCCGGACGGCGAGGTGGAGATCCCCGCTCCGCCGGAGCAGGAGCAGCGCCCGGCGCAGGCGCTGCTGCAGTTGATTGCTCTGCCGGCAGTTTCGGTGGTCGGGGCGCTGCTGGCGGCGGTTTTCGGGAGCGGGCGCAGCCTGCTGTTCCTGGTTCCGCTGGGCCTGTCGGTGGCTGTGACGGTCGTGCTGGCGCTGCATGCCCGGCAGAAGGCGGCGCAGCACGCGCGCGAGGCGCACGAAGCCTATCTGCAGCGGCTGCTGGAGCTGCGCCGCGAGATGGCTGCTGCGCACGACATTCAGCGCCGTGCCGCCCAGTACAGCGATCCGGCGCCGCAGCTGGCCTTCCTGGCGGCCCAGGAAGCCTTCCAGGCGGCCGCCGCCGGCCGGCCGGTGGGGCGCGGCGGGGCGCGGTTGTGGGAGCGCCGCCCGGGCGACGCCGACTTCGCCGCTGTGCGCCTGGGCACGGGCAGCGGGCCTTCACGCGTGCTCTATCGGCTGAAGAGCGATACGGCTGCGCCCGGGGCGCTGCAGCGTGAGGCCCGCCGCCTGGCTGCCGATAGCGCCTTTATCCAGGGCCTGCCAGTGACTCTGGCGCTGCGCGAGCCGCCCCAGGAGGACAGCGCCGGGCCGGCCGGCGCGCCGGCCGCCCGCTTTGCGCTGGTGCTGATCGGGACGCAGCCCGAGCGGGTATATGCCTTTGTCCAGGCGCTGCTGGTGCAGTATACCGCCTGGCACGCCCCGGGCGATGCCCGGCTGTACGTGCTGGGGCAGGATGCTGGGCGGGCGGCCTGGCGTTGGGCGGCGCGCCTGCCGCACTGCGCCGCCCAACCCGGCGGCGGGCCGCCTCAGGCGCTGGTTTTTGAAGACGCTGCGGACCGCCAGGGGCCGAAGGAGCACAGCCGGGTGCGGGCCTTTCTGCGCGGCCTGCGCGCCCAGCTAGACGAGCGCCTGCTGCGCGCTGGTGACCCGGACCCGGCCGCGGACTACCGCCTGCCGCAGCTGCTGCTGGTGGTGGACCTGCTTCAACCGCCGCTGGACGGCTCGCAGCTGCGCGACCTGGAGATGGACCCCGGTCTGTCGCTTTTGATCGAGCAGGGCGGGCGGCTGGGAGCGGCGGTGATCTTCCTGGCCCCACACGCCGGTCAGGCGCCTTCGGGCTGCCAGGCGGTGATCGAACTGGTGGGCGGCGCGGGTGCGCCGGGCGGCGAAACCGGCGCCGCGGCGGGGTTCCGCTACGCCGAGACCGGCGCGGATGCCAAACGCCAGGCCGGGCAGGCCGATTTGCTGGAGGATGGGCAGGCGCTGGCTCAATTTGCCGCTCACCTGGCCCCGCTGCGCACCCGCCGCAGCTATGGCGCCGATCTGCCGCGCAGCCTGGGGATGCTCGAGATGTTGGGGGTGGAAACCGCCGAGCAGTTGGAAGCCCGGCTGGCGGAAGCCTGGGAAAGCAGCACCCGCCCGGACCAGGCCGCCTGGGCCGGCGCCCCGCTGGGCGTGCTCTCGGGCGGCGATATTCGTCGCCTGGTGTTCAGCGCCGATGCCGATGGGGTTCACGGCCTGATCGCCGGCAGCACCGGCTCGGGCAAGTCGGAGCTGCTGGCGACCCTGATTCTGAGCCTGGCGGCAGCGTTTGACCCGACCATCGTCAACTTTGTGCTGGTGGATTTCAAGGGTGGAGCCGCCTTCGAGCCGTTCCGCAATCTGCCGCACGTGGTGGACCTGGTCACCAACCTGCACGGCAATGCCGTGGAGCGCATGTTCGCGGCGATCATGGCCGAAATTCACCGCCGCGAGGCGCTCAATGTGGCCAGCGGCTCGAAGCATATCGTGCATTATCGCAAAAACGGCCTGCATCTACCGCCCTACGGCCGGGAAGTGGCGCTGCGCGGCGAGACGCTGCGCAGCGCTCCTTACCCGCACCTGTTCGTATTTATCGACGAGTTCGCCGAGATGATCGCCGACAGTCCCGAGTACAAAGCCCAGCTGAACAGCATCACTCGCCTGGGGCGGGCGCTGGGGGTGCACCTGGTGCTGGCGGCGCAGCGCCCCAGTGGGGTGACCGATCAGATGCGCGCCAATATCAAGTTCCGCATCGCCCTGCGGGTGGAGACGCGCGAAGAGAGCGGCGAGGTGCTGCGCCGTCCGGATGCCGCCTACCTGCCCACCGGCATCCCCGGGCGCGGCTACCTGCAGGTGGGCAATGAGAACATCGAGCTGATCCAGGTGGCCTGGAGCGGGGCCGATTACACCGGCAGCCGGCCGCAGCAGCGCCCGGCGGTGATCTGGCGCGACCGTCCGGGGCGCAAGCCGGCTGCGCCGGCCGGCGCAGC
>JBJSYW010000292.1:0-3157 GCA_046089985.1 Chloroflexota bacterium | reverse complement strand
GCGACGCCGGGGCGGCCGGCAGGATGAGCCCGGGCCGCCCCGGCGGGGCAGGCGCGATGGATTGGCGGCGCGGAGTGCGGCCTGCCTTACGGCAGGTCCCACAGCGAGAGCTGCTGCAGCGTGATCTTGAAGTTTTGCGTGCCGCCCGAACCGATCATCAGGCCGAACAACCCGCTGGTGTAGGTTCCATCGCTGAAGTCGAGAAGCAGCGTGCCGTTGGCATACAGCTGCAGCTTGTCGCCCTGGCCAATGACGGTCATCACGTTCTCCTGGTTGGGGCCGGGTTTAATGGCAGGGTGCTGGCTCCAGGCGGTGATGCCGGTCCAGGCGCCGTTGTCCATGCGGTAGGTGCGGAACTGCCCATCGCAGTTGAAGGCCAGCACGTAGCCGGTGTCGATCACGCTGTCGGGCTGGCTGGGGGCGCGCACCAGCAGCCCGTAGCCGTCCCGTCCGCTGCAGGCTGCCCCGGTCTGGAAGCGGGCTTCGATGGCAAAGTTATCCACCGCGGCGCGCTCGGCTACCCGCCACAGGTCGCCGTTGGCCTTGAAGGCGGTCACCGCCAGCCGGTTGTCTTTGATCTCGAACAGCGTATCGCCGTCGTCGCCCAGCCAGAAGGGGGCCTTGCCATCGTTGAACGACCAGCTGCGGGTGGGGCTGCCCAAGGCGGCGCTGCTGGCGGGGGCCGGGCTGGTGGGCGCGACGGCGCCCGGGTTGACCCGGATCTTAATGAAGAACGGCTTGCTGCCATCGCTGCCCAGGCCGAAGGTGCGCCCGCCCGGCTCTTTCAACATCCAGTTGCCCTGGTAGTCGCCGGGGACAGCCGGGGCGGTCTGCGGCAGGTAGATCTGAATCGTGCTGTTGGGCGCCACGTTGGAGCCCAGCGGCTGCGGGCTGGTGCCGCCCATCTGCTCGCCAGAGGCGAAAACCAGGGCGTACTCGGTGGTCCAGGTGCAGGTACCCACGTTTTGCAGCGTCCAGGTTTTGACAAACTGCGACCCGGGCGGGTATTGGCTGCCGTCGGGCACGCTCTCGGTGACGAAACGGGCCAGATTGGTGCAGTTGGCCGGCTGGGTGGGCAGCGGCGCGCCGGCTGCCTGGGTGGGTGGCAGGGTCTGGGCCGGCTGCCCGGGGGTGGGCTGCACGCCGCTGGGCGGCTGTGACGGCTGCGGGGCGCCGGCGTTGGTGACTGCGGGCGTGATCGCCGGGGTCAGCGGGGCGGCGGCGCCGGCGGTAACTGTCGCCGCGGTGTTCGCCGCTGCGGCGGTTTGGGTCTGGGCCACCACCTGGGCCAGGTCCGGCTGCGGGGTGGCGCCTGGCATGTTGCAGGCCAGCGCGGCCAGCAGCAGCAGGCCGGGGATCAACAGAACGCGTAAGCGACGCTTCATGAGTGAGCTTCCTCCTGCCATTATAGACCCATTTCGGCCAGATATTGTTCCACCGAATCTTGCATGCTGATCTCGCCGCGCGCCGCAGCCGCCTGGTAGCGCACCGACCAATTGTACAGGTGCGAACAGGCGGTGCGCAGCTCGATCTGTACCAGGCGCACCAGCGGGCCGGCGTCGGGCAGGTAGCCGGTGGTGTAGAAATCCTGCTCGGCGGCCTGCAGATCGTAATCGACACGCACAATCTCGGCCTGCCAGCCGGCCGCGCCGCAGGCCAGGCGGGCGTAGGATGGGCGGGTGTCCTGGTCGAAGGGCAGCCCGGCCGAGCCGGCGTTGACCACCAGCACCCCGTCCAGGTGGCGCACCAGCGGGCGATGGGTGTGGCCAACGGCAAAGACGCCCAGGCGCTGGGCGGCGCGGCCGTTCAGTCCCAGCATGGCGGGCAGCTCGCGGTCGGTGGTCTCGGGGTAAATGCCGTCGCGCAGGCCGCGCATCGAGCCGTGCACGAAGCGCAGCTCTTCTCCGGACGGCCCTTCCAACGAGAGCTGCAGCGGCATGTCTTGCAGCGGGCCGACGTCGCGCCCCAACTGTGCGTAGGTCCAGGCTGAAGCGCGGTTGACCTCCGCCGCCGGGCCGCTGGCCGGTGTATCGGGTTGGGCGTGGAGCATGACGTACTCCTCGTGGTTGCCGCGCGTCACCAGCCAGCCTTCGCGGTCCATGCGCTGTTGCACCAGTTCCAGGCACTCGCGCGGCCGCGGCCCGCGGTTGACCAGGTCGCCGCCCACCACCACCCGGTCCGGCCCCCAGGCGTCGATATCAGCCGCCACGGCTTGCAGGGCTGCCAGGTTGGCGTGTACGTCGGTCAGCAGGGCGATCTTCATACGGCTGCCACGGCCCGGCGCTGCTGCAGGTAGAACGACAGGAACGCCAGCGTACTGAGCGCGCCGATCAGAAACCCGCCGGCCCAGATTGCGCCCGGGCCGAGGGTGTCGTTCAGTACGCCGCCCATCAGCGGGCCTACGCCGGAGGCCACCGGCCAGTACAGGCTGAACAGGCTGATATACCGGCCGCGCTTATCGACCGGGGCGATGTTGGCGACATAGGTGCTGGACGTGGGCGCCAGGATCATCTCGCCGAAGGTCATTACCACCATACAGACCCAGAAGCCGCCCAGCCCACCGGCCAACCCCACCCCGCCCACCGCCAGCGCGTACAGCCCGGAGCCAATGGTCATCGCCAGCAGCACCGGGTAGCGCTTGACCTTCTGGGTGGTCAGGGTTTGCAGCGCCACGACCATAGATGCGTTGGTGAAGGGGATCCAGGCATACAGGTTCTCGGGCACGCCATAGTTGCGGTTGGCGTGGACCGGCATCAGGGTCCAGATCAGCACCGTGGTGACGGTGGTGAGGGTGAAGTTGAGCGTGAAGCGCATGAACGTGCCGTCGCTCAGGATGGCGGGGTAGCCGCCCCAGCGCTCGCGCGGGGCAGGCGGCTTGCTGCCCGCGCCGGCGGATAGGCCGGGCAGGGTTTCGTGGAACAGCAGCAGGATCATCACCCCGTAAGCGGCCATGCCCACCGCCGCGCCAAGAAAGCCGAGTTTGTAAGATGTGGAGACCAGCAGCCCGCCGACCAGCGGGCCGATGCTGATGCCCAGGTTGTTGGCCAGGCGCATGACCGAGTAGGCGTCGCTGCGCCGGTCCGGCTCCACCAGGTCGGCCACCATTGTATCGGAGGCCGAGCGGTACAGCGGGTTGACCGCCCCCGCCAGGCGCATT
>JBJSYW010000291.1:0-4026 GCA_046089985.1 Chloroflexota bacterium | reverse complement strand
CAAAGGTAATTCCATGGGGCAGCTCGCCCTACGTATCATGCACGCTGGCGCAAAGCTGGTAGTTATTGACAACCTGGGGCAGGTGAGCGGCGATGCCGACGAGAACAGCGGCGAGATGGTGTCTGTCATGTCAAGCTTTCGGCAGTTAGCCGAGGACACCGGCGCCGCTATTGTACTGGTCCATCACCAGCGGAAGGGCAACGGAATCACCGGCCGAGCTGGTGACAGTCTGCGCGGACATTCGAGTATTGAGGCGGCCCTGGATCTGGCGCTGCTGATTGAGCGCGAAGACCAGGCCGACACAATTTCCATACGAGCAACCAAGGTGCGCGGCGCCGATGTGCCCCCATTTTCAGCGCTGTTCGCTTACGAGAACGATCCCGCCGGTGAGCTGTATACCGCCCGCTTCCTGGGTATCTACACCGAGGACACCAAGAGCGCCCCGGCAATCGAACGCGAGATTATGGCGGCACTCTACGGCACCAGCATGAATAAGACCGAGCTGGTGAAAGCGGCAAGAGAGCAGCTGCCCGAGGTTGGCTTGAACCGTATCAGGGATATGGTGGACCGCCTGGCAAGTCAGGGCAAGCTGAAACAGGCGCCCGGCAAGAATAACACCGAGCGGATTTACAGCCGAGCATGAACGCCACTTACGCACTTACAGCCACTTACAGCCATTTACGGAAGTGGCCACAAGTCACTTACGCACTTACCCCCCCTTTAAGGGGTAAGTGTGTGAGTGGGAATAAATGGGAGTGGGGAGGGCTGGAATCATGATAGACGTTCAGACCTTGAAAAGCCGAATCGACTTGTTGTCCCTGGCCCAGCGATTAACCGAACTTGGTAGGATAGCTTCAACCGGTGGCGGCGAATGGGCCGGACCCTGCCCGTTCTGTGGTGGTAAGGATAGATTCAGAGTGCAGCCGAATCACCAGGAGGGCGGCCGGTGGATGTGCCGGCAATGCACGGATGGTAAATGGCAGGATGCTATCAGCTTCGTGATGCGCCGGGATAATTGCGACTTCAAGACAGCCTGTGCTGCCCTGTCCGGGAATGACATGCCAACCACTAGCGAGATCCGGCGCCAGGCACCGGCACCGGCCGCCGCTCCCACCGATGATGATGACTGGCAATTGCGGGCGCTTCGAGTAGCTCGTGTCTGCAAAGCCAACCTTTGGACGGCCGCCGGCGCTGCTGCCGTTGATTATCTGCTGGACCGCGGCCTATCCGAGCAGACCCTATTGCATTACCATGTAGGCTTTTCGCCGGGCGGCAATATTGAAGGCATGTATATCCCCCGTGGTGTGGTGATCCCGTGCATTGTTGCCGGCGCCGTCTGGTATCTCAAGATTGCGCTGCTGCCCGGTGACCCGATCAAGTGCAGCAAGTGTGGGCAGGCCGCCAAAGCCCGGCAGGCCTGCCCGAAGTGCGGCGAGGTGAATAAATACCGGGGCGTGAAGGGTAACAGGACGGCTGCTATCTTTGGTGCCGGCGACCTGACTGGCGAAAAGCCCGCGCTGTTCTGTGAAGGCGAGATAGACGCCATGACCGCCTACCAGGAAGCGGGCGACCTGGTGACCGTGGCCACCGCTGGTGCCGCAACGAATCATCCCGACCTCGCCGCCTGGGGTATTTACCTGATGCAGCCGCCGGCGATCCTGGCGGTATACGACCAGGACCAGGCCGGGCAGAAGGGCGCCGCATATTTGACCAATCTGAGCAGCAAGGTGCAGCCGTGCGCCCTGCCGGCTGGAGCGAAGGACATAAACGCCTTCTTTTGCGACGGTGGCGACCTGCACGGATGGCTGCAAGCCGAGCTGACCAGGCGCCGGCATGAGTAACTTTTTTTCGGTAGTGGTATTGCTAATGTTGCTCAAAAAGCGCAAAAAGCGTACAGCGCATTAGCTGTGAATAGGTCGAGTTATCGCTAACAAAGCGAGGTGACAATGACACGAGGGAAGCGGGCCGCCCGCGGCGACCCGTGGGCAGGCATAGCCGCCGCCGTTGTGCTGCAGGCGCTGGACGACCTGACCGGCAGCGACCCGCTTCGTGCGGTCGATGCCCTGGCATGGATGAGCGACGACGAAAATTCTAGCGCTCCGCTGCTGTGTGCTGTTATCGGGCTGCGGCCCGATGCAATTACCCGGTTGAAATTTCGTAGTGTGCGCGCCCGACTGAAGGCGCGGAAAGGATCTGACAATGGCTGACCCGATGGATCAATACCCCGAGCAGTTGAACCCGTTCTATGACGACGACCCGGAAGCGAACCACCGCATAGCGCAAGCTGCCTGGCAGACCCGCGCCGATGAGGACAAGACCCGCAAGATTGCAACTGAGCTGCAGGAGATCGAACGCAAGTTGTCTAGGATCCCGCTGACGACCTACGACGCGGCCCAGCGGGTCGAGCGGCAGCGGCTGACCCGGCGGCATGAAGAACTGGTGCGCCAGTTGCGAAAGTGAGGGACAGATGGGACAGATGGATGCAACCTGGACTGAGCGTTTCAATACGGTGATCGCGGCGTCGGGCTGGACGCCCGCCGATGGCCCGTTCCCGGGCGTGTTCGACGCCCGCCCGGCTGGTCACCGCTGCCTGTGGTCTTGCTGCTGGATGACCGAGAGCGCGACGCTGCGCCCGTCTGCCTGGGCGCCGGCGTCCGATCCCGACATAATGCGGTACGAGCTGGCCGACCTGGCCGCCCGGGGTGACCGGGGGGCTAAGGATGCGCTGGATCACAACCGCGGGACCGCGCAATACCTGGAGTACGTCCGGCGCGATTATCAAACGTACCCGGCGCCGTGGTCAGGTAAGCACCCGGCGTTGCGAGTATTCGTTGGCCGCCCTGGCTGGCCGGTGCCCCGGTGGGCCGAACGCCCAACACCAGTGCTCACCGATATAGGCAAGGTGACCTGGACTATTGTTGACCACGAACCGCAGTATCCGAAGTGAGGCGGGATATGGCAGAAAACGGCAGCGTTGGCGAACTGACCCCCCGGCAGCAACGGACTATTGCGGCGCTGCTGCAGGCGCGCAATGTGTCCGACGCTGCCCGCATGGCAGGCGTGGGAGAGCGCACACTGTACCGCTGGATGGGCGACCCGCTGTTCCGCGCGGCCCTGGCCAGCGCCGAAGGTGATGCCATTGACCAGGCTACCCGCCGGCTGGTAGGCCTGCAGGACGGAGCAATTGACCTCCTGCAGGCCATGCTAGAGGACCCGACCGCAGCCGCTGCTGTGCGGCTGCGCGCTGCTCAATCTGTGCTAGATTATCTGCTCAAGCTGCGCGAGCTGCGCGACGTTGAGGCGCGTCTTGCCGCGCTGGAAAAGGCGGTCCTGGATGACTACAGATAGACGGCTGGAGAAGCTGGAAACGAGCTTGCGCCGCCGCGGTGGGCGGCTTATTCTGTGCCAGCACGGCGACGGCCCGGTATACGAGCGCCTCCACGATGGCCGTTTGGGCCGCGAGTACAGCGCCGCCGAGCGTGCAGCGTTGAGCGCTGCGGGCGTGCTGGTGATCCTGGTGCAATATCGGATCCGGGAGGTGGGCGCATGAGTCTTGCTGCCCGGCTGGCCAGGCTGGAGGCTGCCGCTTCGCAGCGGGAAGCCCTCGACCTGGTGGATATTACCGACGAGTTTACCGCCGCTATGCGGAAGGTCTTCGGCGAAGATCATCAGCACCGCGGCGAGCGCCTGATTGTGCCGCGCTATGTCCTGGTGCAGTTAGCGCTGATCTATGGCGGTGATGATGACGACCCCGAAGACACCAGCCCGCCGGCGGCCTAAGTTTGTGTACCTGGATAGCGACGGCATCCCGTACAGCCGCCCACCTCGGCACAAGCTGGCCCGGCAACTGACCGCCGCCGACCTGGCCGAACTGCGCCGCCGCTATGAAGTGATCCTGCTGCGGGCCGACTAAGTCTTCAATCGGCGCAATCGGGGAGGCGATCCGCCAGGTCGGGCCGCGCATTGAACAGCGCCTGCGCCCTGGCCGCCGTCGCTGACGACACCCCCGCCTGCTGCGCTATGGTG
>JBJSYW010000290.1:0-3000 GCA_046089985.1 Chloroflexota bacterium | reverse complement strand
GGGCGCTGCAGACCATCGCCGCTTTGCAGACGTTGGTGGCGGCCCCGCAGACTGGGGCCGCCGCGGCCGGAGCTGGCCGCGCCAACGAGACCCCGCTGCCCACGCCAGCCCCCCAGGCCGCCGGCCCGGGCGTGCTGGATGAGCGCCTGCGCCGCTCGGCGCGCATCCTGCTCTTTGAAGATATGTCGGCCTCGCGCCAGGTGCGCCTGATCAAGCAGGCGCTGGATGAGGCGGGCTACTTTTACCTGGATGTCGGCTCGGCCCAGGGTTGGTTCAAATCGCAGCTGCTCTCCGGTGTGGATTGGGACGTGATTATCGCCGGGGCGGAAGCCGAGCGCGAGTTCGGCGGCGAGTTCTACCAGCTGCTGCAGGACCGCC
The DNA here is from genome assembly GCA_046089985.1 of Chloroflexota bacterium. Lineage (GTDB taxonomy): Bacteria > Chloroflexota > Anaerolineae > Anaerolineales > UBA4823 > RBG-16-57-11. The sequence continues at coordinate 2,622 of JBJSYW010000290.1, read as the reverse complement.
TGGACCAGGGCGCTTCGCTGGTGATCGAGAACTGGGACCTGGACGCCGCTCCCGATGGGCGCGCCAGCGGGCTGCTGGGCGCATGCGGCGTGGAAGTGGAAGCCGACTGGTATATGCCCGACCTGCCGGTATTCTTCTGGACCGACCCGGGCCACCCGCTGTTCAACCAGCCGAACCGCATTTCCACCCTGTCCAATGCCCGCCCGCTGTGGTCGGGCGATAAGGGCGATCTGATGCGCGTCAACCCGGCCCGCCTGGGCAGCGGCGCAGACCCACAGATCCTGGCCTCGCTCAACCGCAGCTGGGTCAACGATCATGGGTTGATCGTCTCTTGCCTGGATGGGCGCATGCTGCTGCAGACCTTCCGCTCACACGAGTATGACCTGAACCAGATGGTGGCGCTGTGGCAGAACTACGTCTACCAGTCGCTGAAGAGCCGCCTGCGCCACACGCCGCGCAGCCTGCCGACCCCGGCGCTGACCTACGCCGCCCCCGAGCAGCCGCCGGCGGTCACCCCGCCCGGCCCCACCCCCGGGCCGGACTACACTTTCCCGCATCCGTGCGGCGCAGCCCTGACGGTGCGCGTCACCCGCTATCCGATCCAGACCCCCGACCTGTTTGAGCACCACGCCGTGGGTACCTTTGTGGTGGTGCGCCTGGAGATCGAAAACCTCAGCCCGGTGGATGTGCCGATCTGGGACGATGACTACTTCCTGCAGACCCGCCTGGGGGAGCGCATCACGCTGGCGCCGCTGCACAAAGCCGCCACCGGATACCTGTATATTGAAAGCCCCACCCACCTGGTGCAGGATGTCATCCCCGCCGGCGCCACCTGGAATACCAGCCTGGCTTTCGACGTGGACCCGACCAGCAGCGGTTGGAAACTGCTGGTGCGCCCGGGCAGCGAGTTTGACCAACCACTGTGCCAGGTGAGCATCCCGCTGGGGCGCTAATACATTTGACGCATATTTTTGTAAGCCGGGCCGAGAAACACGCAATCTCATTTATAATCGAACTGCCAAACTATGCTTGATCAACTGCTTTCACTTATCACCATCTTTGCCTGGATCTGGTTTGTCATCGTATTGACCCTGATCACCGTCCGGGCGTTCCAGGCCGGCGGCCTGCGCGAGGCCGTGCGATCCTTCCTCTCCTACCGGGTGATGATCGCCTTCCTGGTCACGCTGTTCCTGACCCTGTTGAGCGCCAGCCTGGTGTTCATCGAGCCGCAGGAAGCCGGGGTGGTGATCTCGATCACATCGGTGAACGGCTATCGTGAGCAGCCGCTGCGTTCGGGCCTGCACTTTATCATCCCGCTGGCCGAGCGCGTGGTGAAGTACCCGATCTACTGGCAAACTTATACCATGTCCAAAGAGTTGAACGAGGGCGAGAAGACCGGCGACGACTCGATCTCGGCCCGCACTTCCGATGGGCAGGTGGTCTACATGGACAGCTCGATCATCTACCGCATCGACGCCAACGAAGTGGTGCGGTTGCACATCGAGCTGCAGGACCGCTACGTGGAGCAGTTCCTGCGCCCGGTGATGCGCGGCCTGATCCGCACCGAAGTTTCGCAGTTCACCGCCGACGAGATCAACAGTTCGAAACGCAAGAATCTGGAAGAAAACCTGAACGAACTGCTGCGCCAGGCGCTGGACGAAAAAGGATTTATCCTGGACCGCTTCCTGCTGCGTGATATCTCCTTCTCGCCGGTGTTCGCCTCGGCGATCGAAGCCAAGCAGGTAGCCGAACAGGACAAGATCCAACGCGAATACCAGGCCGAGCAGATTCGCAAGCTGGCTGAAGGCGAGCGCGATCGGTTGATCATCGAAGCCCAGGGGCGGGCGGAAGCGGTGCGTATTGAGGCGGCTGCCCAGGCGACCGCAATCGTGATTAAGTCGCAGGCCGAGGCGCAGTCGGTGCAGAATATTCGCAGCGCCTTGCAAGGCGATACCAGCCTGCTGCAGTTCCGCTATATCGATAAGCTGGCCCCTAACGTGAAGGTGATCCTGGCGCCGAACAACTCCCCCTTCATTCTGCCGCTGCCCGACCTGACCGGGGCCGGCGCGGATGCGCCGTATTCCACCTATACCGGCACGCTGACGAACACGCTGTCAATCCCCGGGGTGACCGTCCCCACGCCGCAGCCGGTGCTGGCCCCCACTGCTACGCCCTCCCCCACGCCATGAGCGCAGGCGGCGAGAATGCGGGTATGTTATAATTTTTTCGGACAAACAACGCACTATCGGCAGACAGAACGGAGGAGCAAATCAATGGAACTGATCGTGATGTTGGTCGTCGCCGGGGCCGCCGGATACCTGTTGGCCGGCAGCCGGTTTAGCAAGCCGATCGATCAAACCGGTGAGAAAGTTGCCGGCACTACCCGCCAGGCAGCCGACCGGGTGGAAGGCTGGGCGCGCGGCCTGCTGCGGCGCGGCAAGAAACCCGAAAACGAAGTGATTGAAGGCCAGGCCGTGGAAGTGCCGCCGGCAGACGCGCCGGCTGCGGACGTGCCGCCGGCCGAGAAGCAGCCCAGCCGACGCAAGGAAGACTGAGCGCCGGGCCGCCGGGCTAGCTGCCCGGGCTGTCCTCGAAAGCCTGCAGCGCCGCCAGCACCAGTTG
>JBJSYW010000289.1:0-5751 GCA_046089985.1 Chloroflexota bacterium | reverse complement strand
GGCGCAGGAACGGTGAGGGGGGCGGGGGTTGATGCGCCTTCAGGGTGGTTGGGTTGGGCGTGGGAGGGTGGGGATTAGGCGGGGGCGTAGACGCGCAGTGGTTCGACCAGGCCGTCAAGGCGCTGGTGCATCTGGATGCTTTCTAGCATCTCCGGTGTGACGGTCTGGTAGCGCGCACCCAGCAGGTCGCCGCCGTGGCTGTAGACATCCTCGCCCAGCGCCATGCCCACCGCCAGGCCATCGGCGTTTACCAGGCGGAACACCAGGGTGCCTTTCAGCAGGTCTTGCGCGCCGATGGCTTGCAGCGCCTGAGGATTGTAGCGCCCGGGGCGCGCTTGCAGCTCGCTCAGCGCCTGGGGGTGGTCCCGCCCCTGCCGGCGCAGTTGGTCGTAATCCTGGGCCAGCTTGATGATCTGCGCCCCGGTCTGCACCAACTGCCGGCGGCGGTCATCCGGCGTGGGCTGGAAACGCTCGTAGGGCCAGAGCTGGTGAAAGACCATCGCCGCTACCTGCTCCATGCGCGGGATATCTTGCAGCAGCCGGCTGCCGATCGCCGGGTGTGAAGCCAGCAGCTTCTCCTCGCTGATCGTTAGCGTCGCGCCGCTGTTGACCTTCTCCACCAGCGCAGGGGAGAGCGCCAGGCAGCCGATCTGCGACAGCATCGCCGCCAGGTCGATCTGCCAGATGCCGGTCAGGCGCATTTCCTGGGCCAGGTGGTGTGAGATGCTGCGGATGCGCAGCGCCCGCCCATAGCTGAGCGGCGCGGCCAGGCTGAAGACTTCGATCAGCATTTGCACGCTCTGGTTCAGCGTGCGCTCCAGCAGTTCCTGCTCGGCGGTCAGCAGGCGGTGTTGGTCCAGGGCGCTTTCCAGCGCCTGGCGCAGCTCATTGGGTGAGCTGGGCTTGGTCAGGAAGCGGAAGATCTGCCCGCTGTTGATCGCCTCGATGGCCGTGCCCAGGTCGGCGTGCCCGGTGAGCAGCATGCGCGAGGTGGTGGGGGCCAGTTCTTTGACGCGGGCCAGGAACTTCACCCCGTCCATGCCCGGCATGCGCAGGTCGGCCACCACCACCGCAAACGGCCCCTGCTCTTGCAGGATCTTCAGCCCCTGGCTGCCGCTGCCGGCAGTCGCCACGCAGTACCGGCCGCGGAACTGGCGCTGAAAGCCCGCCAGGATGTTCTCTTCATCGTCAACAAACAGGATGGCTTCATTCATCGGATATCCCTTTGGCCGGCGCTTCGGCTTCGATGGGCAGGCGGATGCAGAACGTGGCCCCCTGGCCCAACCGGCTTTCAAAGGTCAGTTGGCCGCCGTGTTTGCGCTCGATCACGTCGTAGGCGATTGCCAGCCCCTGACCGCTGCCCTGGCCCACATCCTTGGTGGTGAAGAACGGTTCAAAGATATGCGGCTGCACGTCTTCCGGGATGCCGGCGCCGTTGTCCTGGATGCGCACCTCGGCCCAGGCGCCGGCGCAGCGGGTCTGCACCCGGATGCGCCCCTGGTGCGGCTCGCTGCGCGCCTCGCGCTCGCGCCCGGCCTGGGCAATGGCGTACACCGCGTTGACCAGGATGTTCAGAAAGACCTGGTTGATCTCGCCCGGTAGACCCAGCACCTCCGGCAGATTGGGGTCCAGGTCGGTCTCCAACTCGGCCACATACTTCCATTCGTTGCGCGCCACCGCCAGGGTGGTGAGCAGCGCCTTGTTGATATCGCAGGGTTTCTTCTCTCTGACCCCCGGGTGCGAGAACTCTTTCATGGCGCGCACGATCTCTGAGACGCGCCGGATGCCTTCCAGCGACTGCTCGATCGCGGCCGGGATTTCACTCACCAGGTAGTCAACCCCGGCCTGGCGGCGCAGCGCCCACACGGCGGCCCGGTCTTCTTCATCCAGCCCCGCCGCGGAGCGCTGGAAGACGGCCTGGTACTGCTGCAGCAGCGCCAGCAGTTGTTGAAAGCTGTCTTTCAGGAAGTTGGCGTTATCGCCGATATATTGGATCGGCGAATTGATCTCATGCGCGATGCCGGCGGCCAGTTGGCCAATCGATTTGAGCTTTTGGGCTTGGGCCAGGCGGTTTTCCAAGATCTTGCGCTCGGTGATATCGCCGCCCAGCAGGATCACCCCCGAGAGCAGCCCCTGGCGGGTGTAGACCGGGCTGAGGCTGACCCCCAGGTAGCCCTCGCTGCCGTCGCGGCGGCGGAAGCGCGCCGGCTGCGGGTTGATCGGGGCCTGCTCGCGCACCGATTGGCGGATGGCCGCTTCCACCAGCCCCCATTCCCATTCGATTGGCAGTTTGCCCAACGGCTGCCCGATTGCCTGCCAGGCGGGCAGGCCGAAGATCTCTTGCGCCATCGGGTTCCAGCGCGTCACCACCTGCTCAGGCGAAAGCACCACCAGGATCGAGGAGAGCGAGGCGATGATCTGCTCAATCTCCAGCTTGGCGGTGCGCAGGTCGTTCTCAATCATGCGGTGGTGGGTGATATCGCGGCCAATGCCCAGCACGCCCAGCACCTGCCCGTTGGGGGCATAGAAGGCGGTCTTGCGCGTCTCGATCAGTGCAGGCTGCCCGTCCGGGCGGGTGGTCCAGTTCTCGTACAGCACCGACGCATCGTGCTGGGCGAGCACCTGCAGGTCGGTTTTGTGGAACAGGGCCGCCAGATCGGGCGGGTACAGATCTTCGTCGCTCAGCCCGGTGATGCTGCCGGGGGCTGCGCCGCGAAAGACCTGGAAGGCGGTGTTGCAGCCCAGGTATTTCTGGTCCAGACCCTTATAGAAGATCAGGTCGGGGATTGAATCGATCAGCCCTTGCAGCAGCGAGCGTTCCAGCTCCAGCGAGCGTTCGGCCTGCAGCCGGCGGGTGATCTCTGCGCCGTTGATGAAGTAGTAGCGAATTGCGCCGTCAGCGCCGGTCAGGCGCGAAACGCTCCAGGCCACGGCATACGGCGCGCCGTCGGCCGCGATCCACTGGCTCTCGGCGTATCCGGCGTGTCCGCAGGCGCGCAGTTCGGCCTGCATCTGCTGCAAGTCACGGATCGGCGCGGTGGGCGCGGCTGCTGGCGAAGCGGGCGGCGAGGTGGGCGCGGCGGGCGGCGCGGCTGCCGGCGAGGTGAGCGCGGTGGGCGGCGTGATGGGCGCGGCTGCCGGCGCGGCGGGCGGCGCAGTCAGCGCGGCTTGCAGCGCGCCGGCGGTACAGCCCAACAGCCGTTCGCAGGCCCGGTTGGCGTGGAGAAACTCGCCCTGGGGGTCCAGGACCACCAGCAGCGTATCCATCTGGTCGATTAGCGAGAATAACAGCTCGGTCTCACCCGTCATAGGTCAATCTTAGTGGTACACCGGCAGGTTGAGTAGGGGAAGGTTACTCGATTATACATGAGTACCTTCCCTAGATCAAACCTGCAAATTGCCCCCGCTGCCGGCCCGTTTTGGCGCAGGAGCTTGCAATTTTCTAAATATTGTACCTACGGGGTTGAGGTACAATGCTTAAACACAAGTTAACCGTGTAGGAGTATGCATGCCGGATCATTTAATCGGTTTTGCCGGCGCAATTATCGTTGACCCTGAACTGAAATTGACCGGTTGGTCTTTAGTGGGAGAACAGATCTTTCTGGATCACAGCGGGGCGCTGCTGCAGAAAACCCTGCAAGATCTTCTCGCGCCGGTCTTCTCGGCGCCGGCCTTGCAAGAGCTGATCGGACGGGTGCAGCGCGTGTTCGCGGCCCAGGCGGGGCAGGCCATCGTGCTGCCCACCCGCAGCGGCCAGCCGGTACTGGTCTCGGTCTTCCCCTGGCAGGACCGGCAGGGCCGCCAGGCGCTGATCTCGTTTCGCGATATGCAGCGCCAGGTGGAGGTGGAAGAAGCGCTGCAGCAGCGCAACCAGGAACTTTCCGGTCTGCTGTCGATCAGCCGCAAGCTGGGCGCTCAGACCAACCTGGATGAGCTGCTGCCGGCGATCACCACCTGCGTCGTCGAAACGCTGCCGCATGCCGAAGCCGCCTCGCTGATGCTCTATGATGAGCCGCGTGACCGGCTGGTGGTGCGCAGCTACGCGGGGATGCCCCTGCGGCCGGATACGCTGCTTGAGTTTGACCCGCGCCGCAGCCTGGTGGGGCTGGTCTTCCAGGGCGGCAGCCCCTGGAACATCCCCGACACGGCGGCCGACCCGCGCTTCGAGCCGGTGGGCGACCTGGTGCTCGATTCGGTGCGCTCGGTGATCGGCGCGCCGCTGATCGTCAAGGGCCGCTGCCTGGGGGCGATCTTCGCCGACAATTACACCCGCACGGCTGCCTTTAGCGAGCCGGAACTGGGCTGGCTGCAGTCGCTGGCCGGCCAGGCGGCGGTGATCATCCAGAACGCCCAGTTGTTCGAGCAGGTCTCGCAGGCCGGACGGCGCATGCACGCCCTGTCGCAGCGCCTGGTGGATGTGCAGGAGGGCGAGCGGCGGCGGCTGGCGAGCGAGCTGCACGATGAGATCGGCCAGGGGCTGACCGGGCTAAAGCTGATGCTGGAAGGCTGGCGCCGCCGCCCGTCCGGCGATCTGGAGCAGGAGTACAGCCGGCTGCAGATCGCCATCACCGAGATGATGGGCCGGGTGCGCGAGCTGTCGCTGGCGCTGCGCCCGGCTGTGCTGGACGATTACGGGCTGCTGTCGGCGCTGCTGTGGCACATCGAACGCTATAACGCCCAGACCGGCGTGGAGGCCAATTTGAAGCACAGCGGCATCGAAGGCCGCCGCTTTGGGATCGAGATCGAGACCGCCGCCTACCGCGTGGTGCAGGAAGCGCTGACCAACGTGGCCCGCCACGCCGGCGCGCATGCCGCATTGGTGGTCGTCTCGGCCGATGACCAGGCGCTATCGATCCGGGTTGAGGACAACGGCTGCGGCTTTGACGCCGGGCGGCTGCGGCTGAACAGCCGGGCCTTTGGCCTGGTGGGCATGCGCGAGCGCGTGCTGCTGTTGAACGGGATGTTTAACCTGACCACGGCCATCGGGGCGGGCGTTCAGCTTTCGATCCGCCTGCCGCTGGCCGCGGCGCAGGGAGAGGAATGAACGCGTGATTACGATTGCATTGGCCGACGATCACCAGATCGTGCGTAAGGGGCTGGTTTCGCTGTTGGAAGGCGAGAGCGACTTCCGCGTGGTGGCCGAAGCCGGCAACGGCCTGGAGGTGATCCAGTTGGTGGAGCGCTTCCGTCCCGACGTGCTGGTGATGGATATCGTCATGCCCGGCCTGAGCGGGTTGGACGCCGCCCGCCAGGTGCTGCAGCGCTCGCCGCAGACGCGCATCATCATCCTGTCGATGCACGCGGATGAGCCGTACATCCTGGATGCGCTAAAGAGCGGCGTATCCGGGTACGTGCTGAAAGACTCGACCACCGACGAGCTGACCCTGGCGATCCGCAGCGTGGCTGCCGGGCGGCGCTATCTCAGCTCGGATATCTCCGAGCGCGCCATCGATCTGTTTGTGCAGATGGCGCGCGACACCACCCTGGACCCTTACGACACGCTGACCGACCGCGAGTGCGAGGTGCTGCACTTGACCGCCGAAGGGTTGAATAACCCGGAGATCGCCGCGCGCCTGTCGTTGAGCACGCGCACCGTGGAGACCCACCGCGCCAACCTGATGCACAAGCTGGCGCTTGGCTCGCAGACCGACCTGATCCGCTACGCGCTGCGCAAAAAGCTGATCACCTGAGCAGCGGGCACGGCGGACGCAGCGGGCACGCCGGGCGCGGCCGGGCGCGGCGGGCGCGGCG
>JBJSYW010000288.1:0-8001 GCA_046089985.1 Chloroflexota bacterium | reverse complement strand
TGAAGATCGACCCGGTCAACTTCCAGGCCTTCTCCGAAGCCTGCGCCATCAGCACCAAGATCTGCCTGGATACCTTCGAGCCGGGCAAGGCGGTGCACTTCAGCCTGGCTACCCATATGACCCCAGTGTGCGACTGCTTCGGCTTTACCAGCATGCCGGTCATGCGCGACTGCGGCATCTTCGGCTCGGACGACATCGTGGCCATCGACCAGGCCGTGCTGGATCTGACCGCCGGTTACCCGCTGCTGGAGGAGAACCTGCCCACGGCGATGGAGGTCCATTACCGCCAGGGCCACCCGTTCAACCAACTGCACGGCCCGTACAAAGACCCCAACCTGGTGCCGATGTACGGTGAGGCCCTGGGCCTGGGCAGCCGCCAGTACGAACTGGTGGATGTCTTCCCAGTGGAAGCGGTGGCCTTCGGGCCTGCCGGATATATCCCCGCCGCTTAGGCGGTACATTCCTCAGACATGAAAATAGCGGCCCACAGCCGCTATTTTCATGTCTGGGCATAACTTTTCGCGTGCCAGGGGTTCTATCCCCCCGAAGGAGCCGTCAAAGGAGACACATAAGAGGAGAAAAAGCATGAGCACAATCAAAGCAGCCGCCAAACCCAAAACCCTGGGCTACCTGCCCAACGACACGCCGCCGTGGCCGGCGATGTTGAGCCTGGGCCTGCAGCAGGCCCTGACCATGTTCCCCGCCACCGTGCTGGTGGCCATCCTGACCAAGTTTGACGTCGGCGTCACGCTGACCGCCAGCGGGCTGGGCACGATCATCGCCCTGCTGGTCTCCACCCGGCGCATCCCGCTGTATTACGGCTCCTCGTTCAGCTATATCAGCGTGATGATCACCGCCATGCACCAGTTCGCCAGCGGCTGCTTCACCGACCCGAACACCAGTTTTTGCCCGCAGGGGGTCAGCATCATCCAGGTCGGCATCATTGGCACCGCCCTGGTTGAGATCCTGGTGGGTCTGCTAATTATGCGCGTGGGCAAGCAGGCGCTGGATCGCGTGCTGCCGCCGGTCATCACCGGCAGTGTGGCGATCGTGATCGGTGTGGCGCTGGCCGGCGCGGCGCTGACCAACGCCGGCACCAACTGGAGCGTGGCGCTGATCACGCTGCTGCTGACAGTGATTTTCTCGGTCTACCTGCAGGGCCGCGGGCTGATCGGCATGCTGCCGATCCTGCTCGGTGCGCTGGCCGGCTGGCTGGTATCCATCCCGTTCGGGCTGATCGACTGGAGCAAGATCGCCGCCGCCCCCTGGCTGCGCATCCCGCCCTTCACCTTCCCGGCCTTCACCAACCCGGATGCCTGGGGGGCCGTCACCGGCATCGCTCTGATCGCCATTGCCACCATCCCCGAGAGCACCGCCCACCTGTACCAGATGAGCCTGTATATCGACCAGCTGGCCAAAGATCTGGGGCGCGAGCCGCTGTCGATCAAGCGCCTGATCGGGCTGAACCTGGTGGCCGATGGCGCGGATGATGTGGTGGTGGGCATGCTGGGCGGCTGCGCCGGCACCAACTACGGCGAGAACAACAGCCTGATGGCCATCACGCGCTGCTACTCGGTGCCCGTGCTGATGACCGCCGGGGCGATGGCGATCCTGCTCGGATTCGTCGGCAAGCTGGCCGGGGTGGTTGAAACCCTGCCCGCGGCGGTGACCGGCGGGCTGTCGATCTACCTGTTCGGTGTGATCGGCATGCAGGGCGTGGCGTTGATCCAGTCGGAAAAGGTCAACCTGTTCGAGCCGCGCCAGCTGGCGGTGGGCGCGATCATCCTGATCACCGGCATCGGCGGCAACCTGGCGCTGGAGAACGGCATCTACCCGTTCAACATCCCGATGTTGTTTCCGAACGGCATCCCGGCGATCGTCTTCTCGGCCATGCTGGGCATCGGCATCAACCTGCTGTTCCTGCTCATCCCGCCGCGCTGGTTTGGCGTGGAAGAGCGCGAGAACATCAACCAATAGCCATTGACGCAGCCACCGGCGCAGTCATTGGTTCAGCGGTAAACCGTGCGCTCAGCGTTCCAGGCCGTTATCGCAAGCCAGCCCGTCGCTGTCCGCATCCAGCCAGTAGATATCCCGCCCGGTCTGCTCCAGGCAGTAGCGATAGCAGGCCTGAGCCTGCTCGACCGAGAGGAAGGACAGTGCCTGGCAGTCCTTCTCGGCCGGGTCGGCCGGGTCGAGCGCCTGGCAGGTGCAGCCTACCGCTTGCAGGTCGGCGGCGCTGAAATCAAGCTGAGCCGGGGGTGTGCCGGGCGGGCCGGTCTGTGACAGCCCGGTAGCGGGCAGCGCCCCCGGGGTGCGGCTGACCAGCGCCTGGGCTGCGCCGGTTGTGGCGGCCGGCGTTGCTGAAGGCGCAGCCCGGTCGGCCTGCAGCGCGGCGGTGGGCTGGAGCGTGGCCTGCGCCGCTGGATAAGGGTTGGGGTCCGGCGGCAGCGGGTACTCGCCTTCAGCATCGTCGTCCGGTCCCGGGTAGGGTTGACCGGTGGCGGTCTGCGTGGGGGTCGGGCTGGGCGTGGCGGCCTGGGCCGGCGTATCGCCTACCGTCGGGGTAAGCCCCGCCGGCTGGGTTGCATCCTCGGGTGCTCGGGCTGTCGAGGCCGGCGTGCCGTCGCTGGGGACGGCTGCGGTCAGCGTGGGCGTTTCGAATGGCGCGTCGGCCGGATTGGCAGGCGCCGGCGGGGCGCTGCTCAATGAACCGGAGCCGCTGGTCACCTGCCGGTTGAGCGTAGGGGTAGGCTGCGGTGGGAAAACCTTCAGCGCCGAGGCCGGTTGGTCCTCCGCAAAACCGGCCACCGGTGCGGCCGGAGTATAGCGCCCGGAAAGCGAGCCGAACGGCGCTGACCCCGGGCCGGCAGGCTGCGCCGAAGCGCCCACAGGCGCCGCCAGGGTGCGTGTCGGCAGGCCGGCCCCCGGCAGGCGCTGGTACAGCGCTTCCGCTCCGGGCGGCGTGATCCACGCGCCGCTCCCATCCGGGACAGCGCGGGTATAATCCGTTCCATCATAGACCAACGAAACCCGGCATGCCACCCCAACGCCCGCCAGGATTGCCAGTAAGACCAGTAAAAATCGTTTGTTCATCCTGGTTTTTTATAGCCTTAACGGCCGGATTTGTCAAGTTTCCGCTGCTCAATCGACCCAAGATCACCCATCCAACCCCGCTTTTTGGAGATCCAGCATGCAAAAGAGCCTTGCCAGCGACAACTACTCGGGAGCGCACCCCCAGGTGATGCAGGCTATCCTGGACGCCAACCAGGGCCACGTGACCGCCTACGGCGGCGATCCGTACACCCGCCGGGCCGAGGGCTGCTTCCAGCAGCTTTTTGGCACGGACGTGCAGGTATACTTCGTCTTCTCCGGTACGGCTGCCAACGTGCTGTGCCTCAAAGCCGCGCTGCGCTCGCACCAGGCGGTGATCTGCTCGGATGTGGCCCACATCCATGTCGACGAGACCGGCGCGGCCGAGGCCATCGCCGGAGTCAAGCTGCTGACCGTGCCGGCGGTGAACGGCAAGCTGACCGTGGAAGGCATGCAGCGCTACACCCAGCGCTTCGGCGATGATCACTTCGCCCAACCACGCCTGGTCTCGATCACCCAGCCCACCGAGCGCGGCACGCTGTATACCCTGCAGGAAATAAGCGAGATCGCCGCCTTCTGCCGCCGCTACAACCTGCTGCTGCACATGGACGGGGCGCGCATTGCCAATGCCGCGGCCGCCCTGGATCTGCCGGTGCGGGCCTTCACCCGCGACCTGGGCGTGGACCTGCTGTCGTTCGGCGGGACCAAGAACGGCCTGCTGCTGGGCGAGGCGGTGGTGTTCTTCAACCCGGCCCTGGCGCTGGACTTCCAATATATCCGCATGCAAACGCTGCAGCTCTCATCCAAGATGCGCTTCATCTCGGCCCAGTTTGAAGCCCTGCTCACCGGCGACCTGTGGCTGCACTCAGCTCGCCACGCCAACCGCATGGCGGCCCGCCTGGCTGCCGGGCTGGAGCGCCTGCCGCAGGTGACGGTCAAGTATCCGGTGCAAACCAATGCCATCTTTGCCACGCTGCCCCTGGAACAGGCGCCGGCGCTGCAAGCCGAGTTCCCATTCTACGTGTGGGACGAAACCACGGGCGAGGTGCGCTGGATGGCCTCCTTCGACACCACCGAAACCGAGATCGATCGCTTCCTGGCTCTGCTGGCAGCCGGGGCGGTGGAGTAGAGCAAACGAACGATGAATTGTGCGCAGATCCTTTTTTATGTATAATAGAATCAATTAATTCTCCACTCATCCAAACCAATCTAGCAATCGCTTAAGCCAACTGGGAGGGCGGTATGAATATGGCATGGTTGCACCGTTGTACCACAATGCTCGTACTGGCGGTTATGTTCATCGTGCCTGCAGCGCCTACCCGGGCTGCCCTGGCGCCTTGCGGGACCATCACCGTCACCAATACCCTGGATACCGGTCCTGGGTCGCTGCGCGACGCCATCGCCGCGGCCTGCCCAGGTGATACGATTACCTTCAACCTCCCGGCAGCCAGCGGGATCGTACTGCTCTCAACCATCCAGATCAGCAGCAATTTGACCATCGATGCTTCCGCGGTGGGCGGCGTGACCCTGTACGGCGGGCTTACCCCGCTGTCCGCAGCCAACATCGCCCCGCTGAACATAACCGGCGGGTCTGTGCAGCTGATCGATATTTCGGTGCTGAACGGTTATGGGCCGGTGATGGCTGGAGGTATCTTTAATGCCGGCGTCCTGCAGATAACCGGCGGAACCTTGTCTGGCAACCGGGCCGGCTTCCACGGCGGATCCATCTCCAACTTCGGCTCGCTGACCCTGGACGGAGTGACTTTTACGGGCAACCAGGCCACCTACCAGGGTGGCGCCATCTCCAACATGGGCTACCTGGAAATGCATCACACCAGCCTGAGCAGCAACCGTGTGACTCAAGGCAACGGCGGGGCGATCTTCCACGGCATACCTGCGCCGGTCCGCCCGCAAGCGCTCACCGCCGTCGCCTGGCTCGACAATATCACGATGACCGAAAACACAGCCTCCGAGAACGGCGGCGCAATTTACGCCATGGTGCCGCTGCACATCAGCGGCGGAACCTTCACCGGCAATGAGAGCGCTACCGGCGGCTATTCCGGCGGGGCGATCGCCTATCATGGCTCAGCCACACCCATCCTCGGCCAGGAAGACCTGAGCCTGGAAGACATCACCTTCCAGGAAAACATCTCGGGGATGGGCGGGGCATTGTACGTGGTCGACGCCAGCGTGGGCATCACCCACACGGACTTCCTGACCAACACCGCCGGTCAGGGCGGCGGGCTTGACTTCAGCACGGTCAGTTCGGCCGTTCTGGACGGCGTGACCTTCCAGGGCAACCAGGCCGATCTGGCTGGGGCGATGTTTGTCACCAACAGCACGCTCCCGATCGAAGCGCCGGCGCAGGTCAGCGGCGAAACCGCTACCGTGATCGTGCGCAACAGCCTGCTGGTTGGCAACAACGGCAGCACAGGCGCCGGCGCGGTGGGCAGCATTGGGAGCAGCCTACTGATCACCAACTGCCTTTTGATGAGCAACACCACCCTCGGCGGGAGCGGCGCCATCCTGAATATGTTGTCCGCCTCGATGAGTGTGTACAACAGCGCCATCGTGAGCAACCATGCGGATGGCATCGGCGCAGTCTCGAATATGCTGGACAGCAGCCTGGTCATCGTGCGCAGCGCCATCCTCAGCAACACCATCGGCTCCGGGTACGGGGCGGGGATATTCAACGGCTCGCAGCTCACCCTGGCCAACGTCACCCTGGCGGGCAATGCCATCCGCAACACCGCCGTCGCGCCGGCGGACTCCCAGGGCGGCGCAGCCATCTACAGCGGAGGGACACTGCCCAGCGCCCCGCAGCGCGCCCTGGCAGCCTCTGGCGCCGGGCTGACAGCGCCCACGCCGCCCCAGCCTGGCGCAGCCGTGGCGGACATCTATAACACCACCATTGCGAACAACATCGATAACAGCGGCGCCGGGAACGGCGTGGTGTGGATCGAGGGCGGGCAGCTGACCATCGGCAACAGCCTGGCAGCCAACAACCAGACCAACCGGTTCGAGACGCGCCCGAGCCAGGTTCAAGAATCCAACGCCCTGCAAGCGGCCAATTTCACCCTGGGGACCACGGCCAGTCTCACCAGCCTGGGCGGCAACCTGAGCGATACCACCGACGGTCTGCTGCTCCAGCCAAGCGACCTGGAAGGCGTAGACCCGGGTGTTGCCGGGCTGCTGGAATATGCACCGCAGCGCTGGACATTGGCGCTGGATGCCGGCGCCGTGGCAGTTGACGCCGGGTTGGATACGATCTGCGCCAACGAACCGGTGGGCGGGCAGGACCAGCGCGGAGCGCTGCGCCCGGCCGGTGCAGCCTGCGACAGCGGCGCCTACGAAGCCGCTGCCACGACCAACCTCTCGGCCGGTGTCAGCCGCCTGTGGGAATGGGTGTTGATCGGCGCTCACCAGTATGTGACCGCCACCGTTGCCAACCTGGGGCCTGTCGTGGCCTCCAATGCTGTGCTCACCGTCACCCTGCCGTCCGATGTGCTGGTGGATAACACCCTGGACCCGCACTGCACCTTCAGCGCTCCCCAGGTAGTGTGCGCTTTAGGAGCGCTGGAAGTCGACCAGAGTTTCACCCAGACGCTGTACCTGCTGCTCACCCCAGCGGTGCCCGATGCATCCACGCTGACCGTCACTGCAGCAGCCGCGGACCTGCCCGGTTCGAGTTCACGCGAAGGACACGCCGCCAGCCGGCAGCCCGCGCTGGATGAGCACCAGGTAGATTTCGAAGCGTTAATCGAGAAAGAAGTATTGGTGGCGGATGCCGCCACGAATCCCGAACTTGCCACCCAGGCCCCCAATGGGCAGCGCTTCCTGGGCGAGTTTAACCAAGAATATTTGTTAGCTACCTGGGTTGGCAGCCAGGAGTATCGCTATGTGCGCGCATCCTGGGACCTGTACATCCTGCGTTCGTGGGATGGCAATCAGGTGGACGACCTGCTCCCCCCTGCGCTGCGCAGCCCGGGCAGCATCGTCGGCCCCGACCACTGGCAGATGATCCTGAACGGTTCACCCACCATCGATACGACCTTCACCAACTGGTCGCTGATCAACTACCGCCAGTCCTTCCCGCTCTGGCAGCCAGGCGGCAGCTTCCCAGCCCAAACCGAGGCGAAGGAGGTCAACACCCTGGGCTACACCTTCGGCCCATACATCATGGATTCAATCTACCACTTTTCCATCTACAAGGCCAGCAGCAGCCCCGAGGGCTTGACCATGGGCTTCGGCGCGACCGGTCTGCAGCCGATCGAAGATGAGAGCTGGGGCATCAATAATCTATACATGTATGTGCGAGCGCTGCCCCTGCCATCTGTGTACCTCCCCCTGATCAACCGCTGACCGATTCCCAGACCAGCGAAAGAGGAGTTCTGAGCGCCAACCGCGTTCAGAACTCCTCCAATCTCTTCCAAGATACGCTTCATCTCGGCTCAGTTTAAGACCTGGCTGTGCGGCAGCCTGCGGCTGCACTCGGCCGGCATGCGCTTCGCAGGCCGGCTGAGCCGGGCCGGGCCGGGCCCGGCTGAGTGGAGTATAATCACTCCAGGCTTTGGCCAATGATTATCTCGATCACGATTCAACAGGAGGATTCTCAATGACATTCACGATGGATACCCAACTTGGCGAACTGCTCAATGAGCCGCGCGTTTCGCCCGTGCTCGACAAATACGTCCCCGGGCTGGCAAGCAACCCGATGGTCGCGATGGTGAAGGGCATGACGCTGAACCAGATCATCAGCATGCCGCAGGCTGCCCAATTCGGCATCACCCGCGAGAAGGTGGAAGCGCTGCTGGCCGAAGCCAACAAGGTGATCTAACCGTTATGCGCAGGCGCCGGGCCAGACAGGGCCGCGCGGTATGAGACGAGCCAGGCTGCTGCTGACGGCGCTGG
>JBJSYW010000287.1:0-11937 GCA_046089985.1 Chloroflexota bacterium | reverse complement strand
CCGAGAAGGAGCTGTACCGGGTACAGCTCTCGGCCATTCTGGAGCATGCCGCCCGGCTGCAGGCGCTGGACACCAGCGGCATCCCGCCCACTTCCAGCGTGCTGCCACCGCGCACCCGCCTGCGTGAAGACGCCGCCCGACCCGGGCTGGCGTTGGAAGACCTGCTGCGCAGCGCGCCGCAGACCGAAGAGCGGCAGTTCCGCCTGCCGCCGGTGTTCGATTAACCCCTATGACCAACGATCTGTGCGATTTCTCGCTCACCCGCCTGGCGCAAGGGCTGCGCGCCGGCGAGTTTTCCAGCCGCGAACTGACCCAAGCTTTCCAGGCGCGCATCGACCGGCTGGAGCCGCAGCTGCACGCGTTTATCAACCTGACCCCGGTGCTGGCGCTGGCGCAGGCAGATGCGGCCGACCGGCGCATCGCCGCGTGGCGCGCCGACCCGTCTGAGCCGCTGGCGCCGCTGGCGGGCATCCCGCTGGCGGTTAAAGATGTGCTGTGCGTGGACGGGGCGCGCTGCACCTGCGGGTCGAAGATCCTGGAGACCTTTGCGCCCAGCTATACCGCCACGGCAGTCAAACGTCTGCTGGATGCCGGGATGGTGGTGCTGGGCAAGACCAACACCGATGAATTTGCGATGGGTTCGTCGACCGAAAACTCGGCCTACGGTGCGACGCGCAACCCATGGGACACCGGACGCGTGCCGGGCGGCTCCAGCGGCGGCAGCGCCGCGGCCGTGGCGGCGCGCCTGGCCCCCGCCGGGCTGGGCACCGATACCGGCGGGAGCGTGCGCCAGCCGGCGGCGCTGTGCGGGGTCAGCGGGCTGAAACCATCCTATGGACGGGTATCCCGCTACGGGTTGGTGGCCTTTGGCTCGTCGCTGGATGTGGTGGGCGCGTTTGGAGCCAGCGCAGCCGACCTGGCGCTGATCTTCCAGGCCATGGCTGGTTACGACCCGCTCGATTCGACCTGCCTGGAGCAGCCTGCCCCAATCATCGCGCTGCCAGATGACCCGCGCCAGGCGCTGGAGGGGCTGCGCATCGGCGTGCCGAAAGAATATTTTGAGCTGTACAGTAGCCTGGCAGGCCAGACCGGTGAGGCGCTGCAGCCGGAAGTGCGCCAGTGCGTGCTGGAGGCGATCCAATTAATGGAGCGCCAGGGGGCCAGGATCGTCCCGATCAGCCTGCCGACCACCGAACACGCCCTGCCGGTCTATTACCTGCTGGCGCCCGCCGAGGCCTCGGCCAACCTGGCCCGCTTCGACGGCATCCGTTACGGGCCGCGCGCCGCCGCCGGCTCGATGTGGGAGGTGTTCTACAACACGCGCGGCGAGCTGTTCGGGCCGGAGGTCAAGCGGCGCATCATGCTGGGCGCCTACGCCCTCTCGACCGGCTATTACGACGCCTATTACGGCCAGGCGCAGAAAGTGCGCACGCTGATCAAGAACGACTTTGAGCGCGCCTTTGGCGAGGTGGACCTGATCGCTGCGCCGGCTGCGCCGACCACCGCCTTCCGCTTTGGCGAGCATGCCGACAACCCGCTGGCGATGTATATGCAAGACATCTTCACCCTGCCGGCCAGCCTGGCGGGCATCCCCGGCGTATCAATCCCGGCCGGGTTTGACGCCCAGGGCCTGCCGGTGGGCTTGCAGCTGCTGGCCCCCGCGCTGCAGGAAGCGCGCCTGCTGGCTGCCGCGCATGCTTATCAACTGCTGACCGGCTGGCACCTGCGCCGTCCGGCCACGTAAACTGTTTTAAACGAAAAAACCTGAGAGGAGCCATGCCAGACGCACTGCCAATCGATGGTCGAGAATGGATGGAAAAAGCCTGGGCAGAGATTGAGCCGTATTACCAGGAGCTGCACCGGCGGCCGCTGCATGCCGGCACGGTGGACGCCTGGCTGGCGGACTGGTCGAACCTGTCGGCGGTGATGGCCGAGGTGTACCAGCGGCTGTGGGTGGCGACCACGCTGGATACCACCGACCTGCCGGCCGAGCAGCGCTACCACGCGTACCTGGACGGGGTGTACCCCAACCTGCAGGCCGCCGAACAGCAGTTGAAGGACCGGCTGCTGGACAGCGGGTTGGAGCCGGCCGGGTACGAGATGCCGCTGCGCAACCTGCGCGCCCAGGCGCAGGTCTACCGGCAGGAGAACCTGCCGCTGCTCACGCAAGAGATGAAACTGGCCGCCGACTACGAACGCATCATCGGCGCCCAGACGGTGACCTGGGACGGGGAAGAAAAAACCGTGATGCAGCTGTCGCCGCTGCTGCAAGAACCGCAGCGGGCGCAGCGCGAGCGCGCCTGGCGCCTGGGCGCCGAGCGCCAGCTGGCCGACCGGGGGGCGATCAACGAAGTGTGGCGGCAGGCGGTGGCGCTGCGGCAGCAGATCGCCGCCAATGCCGGCCTGCAGGGGCCGGGCGGGGCCGATTACCGGGCCTACACCTGGGTGCAGCTGCTGCGCTTCGATTACACCCCCGACGACTGCCGGCGCTTCCATTCCGCCATCGAGCAAGTGGTGGTGCCCGCCGCCCAACGCTTGTATGAGCGCCGCCGGCAGCGCCTGGGGGTCGCTACGCTGCGCCCGTGGGACCTGGACGTGGACCCCGCCGGGCGCCCGCCGCTGCGCCCGTACCGCGACCTGGCGCACCTGCAGGACGGCATCCAGGCCATCTTCAACCATATCGACCCGACCCTGGGTAGGTACTTTGCCGCCATGCGCACCGAGGGTCTGCTGGACATGGAGAACCGCAAGGGCAAAGCCCCGGGCGGCTACTGTACCGAGTTCTTCGCCGCCTGCCGGCCGTTCATCTTTATGAACGCGGTCAACGTGCATGACGATGTGCAAACCCTGCTGCACGAGGGCGGGCACGCCTTCCACGTCTTTGAAACAGCCAGGCTGCCCTATCTGCAAAAATCGATCGGGCTGGAGTTCGCCGAGGTCGCTTCGATGAGCATGGAACTGCTCGGCGCGCCGTACCTGACTCACGACCAGGGCGGGTTCTACACCCCGGAAGAGGCGGCCCGCGCCCGCCTGTGGCACCTGGAGGGGATGGTGACCTTCCTGCCCTACATGGTTGTGGTAGACGCCTTCCAGCATTGGGCTTACGAGCATCCCACCCAGGCGCAAGACCCGGCGGCCTGCGATGGGCAGTGGGATGCGCTGTGGCAGCGCTTTATGCCCGGCATCGACTACCGCGGCCTGGAGGACGTGCGCGCCACCGGCTGGCAGCGCAAGCCGCACATTCACACCTCTCCGTTCTATTACATCGAGTATGGGCTGGCGCAGCTGGGCGCGCTGCAGGTATGGCGCAACGCGCTGGCCGACCCGGCCGGAGCCGTACGGGCCTACCGCCAGGCGCTGGCGTTGGGCGGCTCTCGCCCGCTGCCAGACCTGTATGCAGCAGCCGGGGCGCGGCTGGTGTTTGACGCCGCCGGCCTGGAGCCGCTGATCGACCTGGTGGAGCAAACCATGCAAGATCTGGAGGCCGCCAATGCCTGAAGCGCTGCCCGACACCATCGGGCCGTTCATGGCCTGGACCTGGGAACAGATCGCGCCGCACTTTGAAGCGCTGCAGCGGGTCGATCTGAATGCGGCCAACGTGCAAGACTGGCTGGCCGGTTGGACCCGGCTGAGCGACCTGCTGTCGGAGCGCTACGCCCGGCTGAACACGGCGGTGACGGTAGATACCACCGACGCCGCCGCCGAGCAGGCTTACAACACCTTCATCGACCAGGTGCGCCCGCAGGCGCAGGCCGCTGAGCAGCAGTTGAAGCAGAAGCTGCTGGCCGGCGGGCTGGAGCCGGCCGGGTTCGAAGCGCCGCTGCGCAAGATGCGCGCTGAGGCGGCGCTGTTCCGGGCCGAAAACCTGCCGCTGCTGGCGCAGGAGAACAAGCTCAGCAGCGAGTATAACAAGATCATCGGGGCGCAAACGGTGGAGTGGGACGGTGACGAGCTGACCATCCAGCAGCTGCGCCGCTACCTGCACCACCCGGAGCGGCGCGTGCGTGAGCGCGCCTGGCGCCTGGCCGCCGAGCGCCAGCTGTCCGACCGGCCGGCGATCAATGAGCTGTGGCGGCGCTTCACCGGCCTGCGGCGCACGCTGGCAGCCAATGCCGGGTTCTCCGGCTACCGCGATTTCCGCTGGCAGCAGATGCTGCGCCTGGATTACACCCCGCAGGATGCCCAGCGCTTCGACCAGGCGGTTGAGCAGGTGGTGGTACCGGCTGCCACGCGCCTGTACCGCCGCTATGCGCAGCGCCTGGGCGCACCGTCGGTGCGCCCGTGGGACCTGGACAACGACCTGATCCCGCTCTCGCATCCCCCGCTGCCGCCCTACGGGGCGCTGGAAGACCTGCCGCGCAAAGCCGAAGCCGCCTTCCGGCGCGTCGACGCCCAGTTTGGGGAGCAGTTCGGCCAGATGCGCGTCGAAGGGCTGCTGGACCTGGACAACCACAAGGGCAAGGCTCCCGGCGCTTACTGCACTTCCTATCCGGTGACCGGGCGGCCTTTCGTGTTTATGAATGCCATCGGGCTATCATCCGACGTGCGCACCATCTTGCACGAATCGGGGCATGCCTTCCACAACTACGCCCGGCTGCGGCTGCCGTTCGCCCAGCAGCGCACGCCCGGGCTGGAGTTCGCCGAAGTGGCTTCGATGGCGATGGAACTGCTGGCTTCGCCCTACCTGGATGTGGAGCCGGAGGCTTTCTACGCGCCGGAAGCGGCGCGGCGCTTCCGCATCGCCCACCTGGAGCAGGCGCTGACCTTCTGGCCGTACATGGCGGTGGTCGATTCGTTCCAACACTGGGTCTACACCCACCCGGAGCAGGCCGGCGAGGCGGCCTACTGTGACGCCAAGTGGCTGGAGCTGTGGTGGCGCTACCTGCCGGGGGTAGATTGGACCGGGTTGGAAGAAGCGGCGATGACCGGCTGGCAGCGCAAGCAGCACATCCACCGCTATCCATTCTATTACATTGAATACGGGCTGGCCCAGCTGGGCGCGGTGCAGGTGTGGGCCAACGCCCGCCGCGACCCGCAGGCGGCGCTGGCGCAGTACCGGCATGCCCTGGAATTGGGCGGCACCGTCACGCTGCCGGAACTGTACGCGGCAGCCGGGGCCAGGCTGGCCTTCGACGCCGGCACGCTGGCGGAGGCGGTGACCCTGGCAGAACAGGTGATCAACGAACTGGAAATGCAAGCCGTTTGACGCTACGGGAGGATCGGGTATGGAATACGTCAATCTTGGCAGCAGCGGGGTGAAGGTCTCGCGCATCTGCCTGGGGATGATGACCTACGGCACGCCGCAGTGGCGCGAGTGGGTCCTGGATGAGCAGGCCAGCCAGCCGATCATCCGGCGGGCGGTGGAGTTGGGGATCAACTTCTTCGACACCGCCGATATGTACTCGCTGGGGGTCAGCGAGGAGATCACCGGGCGGGTGCTGCGCCAGCTGCTGCGCCGCGACGAGTATGTGCTGGCTACCAAGGTCTTCTGGCCAATGGGCGAGGGGCCGAACCAGCGCGGGCTGTCGCGCTACCATATCTTCAACGCCATCGACAACTCGCTGCGCCGGCTGGGGGTCGATCACGTCGACCTGTACCAGATCCACCGCTATGACCCCGAAACGCCGCTGGAAGAGACCCTGGAAGCGCTGAACGACGTGGTGCGGGCCGGCAAGGCGCGCTATATCGGCGCGTCCAGCATGTACGCCTGGCAGTTTGCCCGCTCCCTGTACCTGTCTGAGCGGCACGGCTGGGCGCGCTTCGTTAGCATGCAGAACCACTACAACCTGGTGTACCGCGAGGAAGAGCGCGAGATGATCCCACTGTGCCGGGCGGAGGGCATTGGGGTGATCCCTTGGAGCCCGCTGGCGCGCGGTTTCCTGACCGGTTCGCGCAAGCGCGGCGACGAACACCCCACCGTGCGCGCCCGGACCGATGCCTACGCCCAGAATATGTATTACCAGGAGGCCGACTTCCAGATCGTCGACCGGTTGAGCGAGGTGGCCGCGCAGCGCGGGGTGAGCAACGCCCGGGCAGCGCTGGCCTGGCTGCTGCACAAGCCCGGGGTTACCGCCCCGATCATCGGGGCTAGCAAGCTGAGCCACCTGGAAGACGCCGTGGCGGCGCTTGACCTGCGCCTTTCGGCCGACGAACTGCAGGCCCTGGAAGCGCCCTACCAACCCCACCCCGTACTGGGGCACAGCTAAGTCAGCATGTCTCACGATTCATTGCACGTGGAAGTTCAAGGAGACCCAGTAATGATGAGCCAGTCACAGTCACTGAAGATCGTTATCCCGATGGCGGGCCTGGGGACGCGCCTGCGCCCGCACACCTGGAGCAAACCCAAACAGCTGGTCAGCGTGGCAGGCAAGACGGTGCTCGACCACGTTTTGGACACGCTGTCCAGCGTGCCCGACCCGAAGAACATCGAGGTGATCGCCATCGTGGGCTACCTGGGCGACCAGATCGAAGAGCATATGCGCAAGAACTACCCGGATCTGAAGACCCACATCGTGGTGCAAGAGAACCCGGCCGGGCAGTCACACGCCATCAAGCTTGCCGAGCAGCACCTGCAGGGGCCGATGCTGATGGTCTTCGCCGATACGCTGATTATGAGCGACTTCTCGTTCCTGGCGGATGAAGCGGCGGACGGCGTGGCCTGGGTCAAGCCGGTGGAAGACCCGCGCCGGTTTGGCGTCGCCAGCCTGGGGGAAGACGGCTGGGTGAAACGCATGGTGGAGAAGCCCAAAGACATCTCGAACAACCTGGCGGTGGTGGGGGTGTACTATTTCAAAGACTCGCAGGAGCTGATCGCGGCGATCGACGAGCAGATGGCGCGCAACATCCAGTTGAAGGGCGAGTACTACCTGGCCGATGCGATCAACATCATGCTGGAGCGCGGCATGCGCATGCGCACCGAGCAGGTGGAGGTCTGGCTGGACGCCGGCACGCCGGAAGCGCTGCTGGAGACCAACGAATACCTGCTGGGCCAGCGCGCCGATAACAGCCAGGAAGCCGCCCAACGCTCCGAACTGGTGATCTGCCCGCCGGTCTTCATCCACCCCAGCGCGTTCGTCTCCGGCTCAATCATCGGCCCGAACGTCTCGATCGGGGCAGACTGCAAGATCGAGAACAGCATCATCCGCGACTCGATCATCGAAGACGATGCCTCGGCCTGCAATATTGTGCTGGAACGCTCACTGGTCGGGCGGCGAGCCTCGCTCAACCGCCGGCCGAGCGTGATCAACGCCGGTGATAACACGGAAGTCTCGTTGTAGGCCGGGCGGCGGAAGCGGCTGAAAAGCCGGCGGAATGCATGCGCCCCAGGCACAGCGCACAGCACACCTGGGGCTATAATATAATAGAATGGCATTACCCAAACACCAGCAGGCCGCGCCTGCTATATAACTCTGTAAAACGAAACGCTTATTAACAGGAGACCCCATGACCAACCCTTACCTGGCCGAACGTGTTGCCACCCTTAAGCCGTCCGGCATCCGCAAATTCTTTGATATCGTCGCTACGATGAAAGATGTGATTTCACTGGGCATCGGTGAACCCGACTTTGACACCCCGCCGGCGATCACCCAGGCCGGCATCCTCTCGCTGCAGAAAGGCCGCACGCACTACACCGGCAACGCCGGGCTGCTTGAACTGCGCCAGGCGCTCTGCCGCCACCTGAAAACCCGCTACGACACCGACTACGACCCGACCAGCGAGATCGTGGTGACGGTGGGCGTGTCTGAGGCGCTGTATCTGGCGCTGATCGCCATCCTGAACCCCGGCGAAGAAGTCATCATCCCCACCCCGTGCTTTGTGGCCTACCAGGCCGAAGTGATCCTGGCCGGCGGCGTGCCGGTGGAAGTGGCCAGCCGGGTGGAGGACAACTTCCAGCCGAACCTGGCGGGCATCGAACAGGCGATCACGCCGCGCACCAAGGCGATCCTGATCGGCTACCCGAACAACCCGACCGGGGCGGTGGCCTCCCGCGAATATCTGCAGAAGATCCTGGCGATCGCCGAAAAGCACGACCTGGTGGTGATCTCGGACGAGATCTACGATCAACTGGTGTACGGCTTTGAGCACGTCAGCTTTGCCGCGCTGCCCGGCGCGCACAAGCGCACCATCACGCTGGGCGGTTTCTCGAAGGACTACGCCATGACCGGCTGGCGCATCGGCTATGCCGCCGCCCCGGCCGAGATCCTGCAGGGCCTGCTGCGTGTGCATCAGTACACGATCATGTCGGCGCCGACCACCGCCCAGGACGCCGCCATCGAGGCGCTGCTGCACGGGAACGAAGCGGTGCAGACGATGGTGGCTGAGTATGACCGCCGCCGCCGCTTGATTGTGGATGGTTTGAACAGCCTGGGCCTGCCCACGTTTGAGCCGAAGGGCGCCTTCTACGCCTTCCCGCGCATCTCGGTGACCGGGATGGACGACGAAACCTTCTCGCAGCTGCTGCTGGAGGAGGAGCGCGTGGCCTGCGTGCCGGGCAGCGCCTTCGGCGCCGGCGGCGAAGGCTACATCCGCTGCTCGTACGCCACCGCCTATGAGAAAATCGAAGAAGCGCTGCTCCGTATGGAGCGCTTTATGCGCCGGCACGGGTAAGCAATGGACTTTGAAGCCGTCATCGGGTTAGAAGTTCACGCCGAACTGGCTACGCAGTCAAAGATGTTCTGCGCCTGCCCGGTGGTCGATTCGACCAGCGGGCAGGCCAACCGCGCCGTGTGCCCGGTATGCGCTGGGATGCCCGGCACCCTGCCGGTGATCAACCGCCAGGCGGTGGAACTGGGGCTGCGCGTGGCGCTAGCGCTGGAATGCCAGGTCAGCCCGATCAGCATCTTCGCTCGCAAGAACTACTTTTACCCCGACCTGCCTAAGGGCTACCAGATCTCGCAGTACGAGGAACCGCTGGCGCGCAATGGACGGCTGGTGATCCAGACCTCGCAGGGCGAGCGGGTGATCCGCATCCGCCGGGTGCACCTGGAGGAAGACACCGGCAAGCTGACCCACGTGGGCGAGGGGGCCGGGGCCTACTCGCTGCTGGATCTGAACCGGGCCGGGGTGCCACTGCTGGAGATCGTCACCGAACCGGACGTGCGTTCGGCCGAAGAGGCCCGGGTTTACGCCCAGGCGCTGCGCTCGCTGCTGCGCTACCTGGAGGTCAACTCGGGGGATATGCAAAAAGGGGTAATGCGGGTCGAACCGAACATCTCGGTGCGCCCGATTGGCAGCCCGGTGCTGGGCACGCGCACCGAGATCAAGAACCTGAACAGCTTCCGGGCGCTGGAGCGCGGCTCGGCCTACGAAATCGCCCGCCAGAGCGAACTGCTGCGGGCCGGCGGCAAAGTGGCCCAGGAGACGCGCGGCTGGGATGAAAACAAGGGCGTGACCGTGGTGCAGCGCAGCAAGGAAGAGGCCGAAGACTACCGCTACTTCCCCGAGCCGGACCTGCCGCCGCTGGTGGTGGACCCGGCCTGGCTGGAGCGGGTGCGCGCCGGCCTGCCGGAACTGCCGGCGGCCAAACTGCGCCGCTTCCAGGCCCAGTACGGGCTGACGGCCTACGACGCCGGGGTGCTGATCATGGAACCGGCGGTAGCCGGCTACTTTGAAGCCGTGCTGCGCGCCGCCCCACAGATTGCCCCCAAAACCGCCGCCAACTGGATCAGCGGCGACCTGTTCGCGCTGCTGAACCAGGCCGGGATCGGGCTGGAGCAGGCGGCTGTGCCGGCCGAGGCGCTGGCCGAACTGCTGGAGCTGGTGGCTGAAGGCCGGATCAACCAGGCCACCGGCAAGACTGTGCTGGCGGAAATGTTCACCGCCGGCAAGCGCGCCGGGCAAATTGTGGCCGAGCGCGGGCTGGCCCAGATCTCGGACAGCTCGGCCATCGCCGGGCTGGTGCGCGAGGTGCTGGAAGCCAACCCCGGGCCGGTGGCCGATTTCCTGGCGGGCAAAGAGCAGCTGGGCAAATGGCTCTTCGGCCAGGTGATGCGCGCGGCCAAAGGCCAGGCCAATCCGCAGGTGATCCAGGCCGAGCTGGAGCGCCAGTTGAAACGCTGAACGCAAAGAACCGGGCTTCCCGATCGCATGGTTGGGAAGCCCGGTTTTTATTCTTCGCCCTGGCCTCTCCCTGAATTATCCTGATGGTGATAAACTTGTACGAACCACTGCAGTTCTATTCTAAACCTCCAGCCCGATAGACGCCGGGCCGGCTCCCCGGGGCAATCTGTGCGCAGCCAACCAGGCCGGCCCACCGCATAGGAATCCGGATATCCGATGAGCAAGATCCTGCTGCTGATCGATCACGAAGGCGACCGCCGCCAGATGGAGCGCTGGCTGGCCGAAGATTACGATACAGCGGCAGCGGCTGACGATCCACCGCTCCACCAACCGTTTGACCTGTGTATTCTTAATGCAGCCTGGCTGGACCGCCTGGGCGAGCAGTTACAGGCGCGCAAACAGGCTGAACAGCCTGTCTTCCTGCCTTTCCTGCTGATCATCCCACGCAAAGACGCCGGCGCGACTGCGCCGGGCCTGCGGCCGCGCGTGGACGAACTGATCCTCCAGCCGGTGGAGAAAGTGGAGCTGCACGCACGGGTCGAGAGCCTGCTGCATGCCCGCCGGCTTTCGGTGGAATTGAATCAGGCGCAGGCTCATACCGCCCTGCAGGACGGCCTGGCAGCGGACGCCGGCCGGCGGGCTGAGCAGGAGATGCGCGAAGTCTTCGAAGACCTGAACAATGCCCAGGCCTTCGCCCACATCGGCAGCTGGACCTGGGAAGTCCAGAACAACCACCTGCGCTGGTCGGATGAGATGTACCGGCTGTTTGGAATTGACAAGCAGCATTTCTCCGGCGATCTGGGGCAGGTGATTAACCAGGCAATCCACCCGGATGACCGGGCGCGCGTAAATGAGTCGAACCTGAGGGTCAGCCGCGAAAACCGCCCCACGCCGCTGGAATACCGCATCGTGCTGCCGGATGGGACGATCCGCTGGGTGTGGGCCGAGGCCGGCGAACTGCTGCTGGACGCAGATCGCAAGCCGATCTCGCTGAAGGGCTTCGTGCAAGACATCACCCACCGCAAGGAGAGCGAGCAGGCGCAGCAAAAAATCGAGCAGCGCTACCGCAGCCTGTTTGAAGACTCGCCCATCTCGCTGTGGGAGGAGGACTTTTCAGGGGTTAAACAGTACCTGGATGACCTGCGCCAGGCGGGGGTGAGCGATTTCAAGGCCTATTTCGAAGCCCAGCATCAGGCGATCGCCGGCTGCCTGGCAACCGTGAAGGTCATCGAAGTCAACCGGGCCACGCTGGAGCTGTTCGAGATCCCCGACAAAGCGGCCCTGCTGGACACGCTGGATAACCTGGTGCCGCAGGAGCGCCTGCCAGAGTTCGCCGTCGAGCTGGAGAACATCGCCGCCGGGCTGCCGCGCTTCACCTGGACCGGCACAAACCGCACCTACCGCGGCCGGCTGCTGCGCATCAATCTGAACTGGTCGGTCACCCCGGGGTACGAAGACAGCCTGGCGCGGGTGATCGTCTCGGTGGAGGACATCACCGAGAGCCAGCGGGCGGCAGCCGAGCTGAGCGCTTACCGGGATCACCTGGAGGAGCTGGTGCAGCTGCGCACGGCCGAACTGGCGGTAGCGCGCGACCAGGCAGAGGCCGCCAACCAGGCCAAGAGCGATTTCCTGGCGATGATGAGCCACGAGATCCGCACCCCGTTGAACGGCATCCTGGGGATGACCCAACTGGCGCTGCAGGCCGAGGTCTCTGCCCAACAGCGCAGCCACCTGAACGTGATCCAGCTTTCCGGCGAGGCGCTGCTGGCGACGATCAACGATATCCTGGATTTCTCGAAGATCGAATCGGGACGCATCGAAATCGAACAGGCGCCCTTCCGGATCAATGAAGTCCTCGACAACCTCGCCACCATCATG